>JBLHOD010000128.1:0-4727 GCA_047622545.1 Polaribacter sp.
CTAACGCAAACCAACATCCTTTTCCGAATGCAATTACTGGTGCATCGTCTTTTAACGCATCAATAATTTGCTGGATGTACTGCCAAGAAAACTCTTGATAATCTACCGGAGATAACATCCCTCCCCAGGAATCAAAAACCTGTACAGCATCAACACCAGCTTCAACTTTTGCTTTTAAATACGCAATAGTGGTATCTGTAATTTTTTGTAATAATTGATGTGCTGCAATCGGATTTGTAAAGCAAAACTCTTTTGCTTTGTCAAAGTTTTTAGAACCTTGACCTTGCACACAATAACACAATATTGTCCAAGGTGAACCTGCAAAACCAATTAATGGAACTTCATCGTTCAGCTTTTCTTTGGTCGCTTTAATTGCTTCCATTACATATCCTAATTCTTGATGAACATCAGGAACAATTACATTATCAACTCCTTTTTGATCTCTTACAGGATTTGGTAAATACGGTCCGAAATTCGGTTTCATTTCCACTTCAATATTCATTGCTTGTGGAATCACCAAAATATCTGAAAATAAAATCGCTGCATCCATTCCGAATCTACGAATTGGTTGTACTGTAATTTCTGATGCTAATTCAGGAGTCCTACAACGTGTAAAGAAATCGTATTTCTCTTTGATTTCCATAAACTCTGGCAAATACCTTCCTGCTTGTCGCATCATCCAAACTGGTGGTCTATCAACAGTTTCTCCTTTTAAGGCTCTTAAAAATAAATCGTTTTTTATCATCTTATAGCTTTTAGCTATTGGCTGTTAGCTTTTGGCTTTGGCCTTTAGCTGTTATGTTTTTACATTTTTGATACAGCTGACATTCCTGCATCTATTGCTTTACTTATTTTTTCAAAATCTTTTTTATCTAAAGCTGATGACAAAAACCAAGATTCAAATTGCGATGGGGGCAAAAAAACACCGTTTTTTATCATTTCCCAAAAGAATACCGCAAACTTTTTGGTATCTGAAGCTTGAGCTTCTTCAAAGTTGGTAACTACCCCTTTCTTAAAGAAAGGATTCACCATAGAACCAAATCTATTTACTACCAAATCTAGTTCGTATTTTTTAGCGGTTTCTAATAAAATCACTTCTATTATACTTGCGAATTCATCGAGTTCTTCATACGGGTTTTGCTTCTTCAACTCCGTTAATGTTGCAATTCCTGATGCCATTGCAATCGGATTTCCACTCAACGTTCCTGCTTGATAAACTCCTCCTAAAGGCGAAACCATTTCCATTATTTCGTTTCTTGCTCCATAAGCACCAACCGGAAAACCTCCGCCAATTACTTTTCCTAAACACGTTATATCTGCTTCAACTCCTAACAACTCTTGCGCTCCACCAAATTTAGAACGAAAACCTGTCATTACTTCATCAACGATTAATAACGCTCCTTTTGATTCTAAATATTTTTTTAATTCTTTTAAGAAATCATCTTCCGGAAGTACAACTCCCATATTTCCGCATATCGGCTCAATAATTACTCCAGCAATATCTGTATGATCTTTAAAGTGTTTTTTTACACTCTCTAAATCATTGTATTCAGAGATTAAGGTGTTTTTCACTGCTCCTTCAGGAACTCCTTTTGATCCAGGTAAACTTAATGTTGCCAATCCAGAACCTGCTGCAACTAATAAAGCATCTTGATGACCGTGATAACAACCTGCAAATTTGATTATCTTATCCTTTCCTGTATACGCTCTTGCCAAACGAATTGCACTCAACACTGCTTCTGTACCTGAGTTTACAAAACGTACTTTATCCATTCCTGGAAAAGCATCACAAACTATTTTTGCAAGTTTGATTTCATTTTTTGTAGAAGCTCCAAAAGTGTAACCCTTCTTCAACGCTTTTTTAACTGCTTTTTGCACTTTTTTATGACGATGGCCTAAAATCATTGGGCCGTAAGAAAGCACTAAATCCACATACTCATTATCATCAACATCAATGATTTTAGTACCTTTTGCTTTTTTGATAAACAAAGGGTTTCCTCCAACTGATGAAAATGCTCTAACTGGAGAATTTACTGCTCCAACAAGATGTACCAATCCTTCCTCGTATAGTTTTTGTGATTTTTCGAATTTCATTTTTTTAGATTTTAGCAATTAGCTTTTTGCCGTTAGCGAATCGCTAACAGCTAAGTGCTATTTATTTAATAGTCTTGCTGCTTCTTTAGCAAAATAGGTAATAATAATATCTGCTCCTGCTCTTTTCATAGACAACAAACTTTCCATCATTACTTTTTCGCCATCAATCCAACCTTTTTCTGCAGCAGCTTTTACCATTGCATATTCTCCACTTACATTATAACATGCAATTGGTCGGTCAAAATTATTTTTTAAATCTCTAATGATATCTAAATAAGACAATGCTGGTTTTACCATTAAAATATCTGCTCCTTCTTGATCATCAAAAGTAGCTTCACGCATTCCTTCATCTCTATTTGATGGATCCATTTGATAGGTTCTCCTATCACCAAATGTTGGTGCAGAATCTGCCGCTTCTCTAAATGGACCATAAAATGCAGATGCATATTTTACTGAATATGCCATAATTGGCAAGTTTACAAAACCTGTATTGTCTAAAGATTGACGAACCATATCTATTGTTCCATCCATCATTCCTGAAGGCGCAACCATATCTACACCTGCTTTTGCATGCGAAACAACTTGCTTGGCAATATTTACTAAAGTTGCATCATTATCTACATCATTGTCATGAATAATTCCACAATGACCATGCGAAGTATATTCGCAAAAACAAACATCAGTAATTACATATAAACTTGGGTAGTTTTTCTTGATAAAACGAATTGCTTGTTGCATAATTCCGAACTCATTCCATGTTTCTGTTCCTTCATCATCTTTGGTTGATGGAATCCCAAATAACAAAACTGCAGGAATATTTAAATCAACAACTTCATCTAATTCTTTAGAAACCCTATCCAAAGAAAAGCGTTTGATTCCTGGCATCGAAACAATTTCTGTTTCAATATTTTCTCCTTCTTCAATAAATAATGGATATATAAGATCGTCTACAGATAAGTTGGTTTCTCTTACCAATCTTCTGATTCCTTCTGATTTTCTAAGTCTTCTTGTTCTGAACATTTGTTTTAGTTAAAAAGTCAAAAGTTGAAAAGTTAAAAGTGTTCTCAATACAAATTTGTTCATTCTTCACAAATTCACTCGAACTGACAATTAAAACATTTTCAAGTTTTCTAATTAATACATTGAACTTACTCTTTTACATAATGCAAGCTCACTAATTCCAGCACACTTTCTACAGTTGGCAAATTAGCAACTTGTACCTTTTTGAATTGTTTTCTTGCTTCTTTAGCAGTACTTTCTCCTATACAAAATGCAATTTTATCGGTTGAATTATCTTGTAAATAACTTTCTACTGTAGATGGGCTATAAAATAATACCCCAGTAAATTGTTCTCTAACATTTACTGGACTAAACATGGTTTTATACGCCTCTACTTCGTTGACAGTAATCTCGTTTTCTGACAATACAGTTGGCAAAGTATCTAAACGTAAATCACTGCAGAAATAAGTTACTTCTTGTCCTTTGATATTCTTTGAAAGATATTCTGCTAATTTCTCTGCATTCTTTTCTGAATGCGAAACGGCTCCAATATTTTGCTCAATTAATTTTTTGGTTCTTCGACCGACACAATAAATATTTTTGAATTGTAATTCTTGTTTAACAAAACTATTCAACAGAGATTCTACTCCATTTTTACTAGTTATAATCACATTTTCAATTTCGTTCTTAACCACTTTAGGTGGAATTCTGTTGAAACGAATTTTTATAAAATCACTATCTTCAATAGCAACAGTTTCTGGCAATAATCTTTTTTGAATTTCAGAAAGTTTTTTAGTAGAATACACTGCAAACTTTTTATCTTGATCTCCTTTTAAAGAAGCCATAATTTCTTTTCCGCCTCTATTCAAAACAAAATCTGCACATTCTTTAGCTATATAATTGTGTCTTCCAATTTTCTCTTTAGAAGTAACATCAATTCTTTTTGTTCCATCAGGGTTTAACAAAACACCTTTAAAATATACTTCATCATCCTTTACAAAAGCTAAAGCACCAATTGGTGCAGTACATCCACCTTCTAATAAATTTAAAAAATCACGCTCTACTTTTGCAAGCATTTCAGTTTCATCATCATTTAATTCTTTACAAATCTCTAAGATTTCTGTAGATTCAGACAACACCGTAATTGCAACGATTCCTTGAGCTGGAGCTGGAATCATCCAGTCTAGACTAAATGCGCTAGGTGGTTTTATTTTTAATCTTTCTAAACCTGCAGCCGCAAAAATTGCTGCATTCCAATCATTATTTTTTAATTTCTCTAATCTGGTTTGCACATTTCCTCTTAACCCAACAATTTGATGTGTTGGATGGCGATGTAACCATTGTGCTTTTCTTCTTAAACTTCCTGTAGCGATAATGGCATCTTTTTGTGTCAAAAATTCTTCATTATCTTTAAAAACAAGCATGTCATTTGAATTTCCTCTTTTTAAGACAGCAACTTGAACAATACTTTTTGGCAATATTGTTGGTACATCTTTTAAAGAATGAACAGCAATATCAATTTCATCATTCATTAAAGCAATATCTAAATTCTTAGTAAATATTCCTGTAATTCCTAATTCATACAAAGGTTTATCTAAGACTAAATCTCCAGTTGATTTTACTATTACTATCTC
>JBLHOD010000129.1:0-4713 GCA_047622545.1 Polaribacter sp.
TTTTACCATATGCATTAGCGTTTGCTGCTGGAGCAATGATTTTTGTTGTAGTTGAAGAAGTAATTCCGGAAACACAACGAGATAAGTATACAGATATAGCAACATTAGGTTTTATTGGCGGATTTATTGTAATGATGGCTTTGGATGTTGGTTTAGGTTAGGACACAATGCGTCTACATAATGAAAGAGGAAACCAACAACAAATTTGAAAACCTAACGTGTTGTCGTTTTCTTTTTGTAAAACTCTTGTGTATTGAATCTTGTTTCTCGTTTCAAAAAAAACTATTTTGCACTAAAATAAAACTGTGGAACAACCTTCAAATTTTCAAGTTTATAATGCATCTGCCGGAAGCGGAAAAACATTTACGCTTGTAAAAGAATACTTAAAAGTTGTTTTGAAATCTGATGATCGTTTTGTTTTTCAGAAAATTCTTGCCATTACTTTTACCAACAAAGCGGCATCAGAAATGAAAGAGCGCGTAGTAGATAATTTGCAGCTTTTTTCTGAAGGAGAAGAAAATGATTTGTTCTTAAAATTACGAGAAGAAACCGAACTCGAGAAAAGCACAATTCAGAAAAGAAGTCATTTAATTTTAGAAGCTATATTGCAAAATTATAGCGCTTTTGCAATCACCACTATTGATAGTTTTACACACAAAATAATTAAAAGTTTTGCTTTTGATTTAGGGCTGAATTTAAACTTTGAAGTTGAATTAGATTCAGACACCTTGTTGTCTTTAGCCGTTGATGTTTTAATTTCTAAAATTGGTGTAGAAAATGACATTACAAATACATTGATAGAGTATTCTTTAGACAAAGCTAAAGAAGATAAATCTTGGGATATTTCTAGAGATTTAAATGAATTTGCAAAAATTTTATTGAGAGATGAAGATGCTAAACATTTTAAAAAGCTGAGCACAAAAACAATTAGCGATTTTACGTCGTTAAAAAAGAAATTAAAAATTCATCAAAAAGAACTTGAAAAACGGTTTATAGAAATTGGAGAAGAAGGATTAGAAATTATAGAAAAAAATAAGTTATCTGCGGATGATTTTTTAAAAAGACCTTCATTTCCAAATCATTTTTTAGTATTAAAAGAAGACTCTTCTAAAGCAAGTTTTTTTGATAAAAACACTTTAAAAAGAAATATTTTAGAACATAAATTCTATACTAAAAAAGTATCAGAAGAAATCAAAAACACAATTGATACTATTGTTCCTGAATTGATTGAGTTATACAACGAATCTGAGAAGTTATATCAGCAATTCACATTAAACACGTTAGCGTTAAAAAGCATTATTCCGCTTGCCGTTTTAACTAAAATAAATTCAGAATTAACAACGATAAAAGAAGAAAATAACATCCGATTGATTTCAGAATTTAATCAATTAATTTCTAACAACATCAAAGAAGAACCTGCACCTTTTATTTATGAAAGAATTGGTCAGAAATTCATGTATTATTTTATTGATGAAATGCAAGACACATCAATATTACAATGGCAAAATTTAATTCCGTTAATAGAGAACGCATTAGCACAAGAAAAAAGTAATTTGTTGTTGGTTGGCGATGGAAAACAAGCAATTTATCGTTGGCGTGGCGGAAAAGCAGAACAGTTTATAAAACTAGGTTCTGATGCACAAAACGAACGAAATTCGAATCCGTTTCAAGTACATAAAGAAGTGAAAGGATTAGAAACCAATTACAGAAGTTATAGCGAAATTATTGACTTTAATAATTCGTTTTTTCAATATGTATCTCAATATTTTCAAAACCCAATGTATCAACAACTTTTTGTTGATGGAAATAAACAAAAGAGCACAAACAAAAAAGGCGGATTTGTATCCATAGATTTTCTGAAAAAATTAGACGATAAAGAAGAAAACGATCTAAAATACGCCAAGAAAGTTTATGAAATTATTGTCAATTTAGATGCAAATTTTTCAAGAAAAGAGGTGTGTGTTTTAGTAAGACGAAAAAAAGAAGGTGTTGCGGTTGCAAATTATTTATCAGAAAAAGGAATTGAAATTATTTCTTCGGAAACGTTGTTGATTCAGAATAGTGAAAAAGTAAA
Source organism: Polaribacter sp. (assembly GCA_047622545.1). Classification (GTDB taxonomy): domain Bacteria; phylum Bacteroidota; class Bacteroidia; order Flavobacteriales; family Flavobacteriaceae; genus Polaribacter. The sequence goes on from JBLHOD010000129.1 coordinate 2,075, forward strand.
TTTTATCATCGATTTACTTCAAGGATTTCAACATCCAAAAGATCAAGAAACGTGGCTTAATATTAGTTATTTTTTACACAATCATTTAAATATTAAAAACGATAAACACAGTTTTATTGATTCTTTTGATATTAAAAATGGAGAAAACTTTTTCAAATTGATAGCGCAATATAACATTCAGTTTGATGTAGAGCATTTTTCTAAACTTCCGTTTTATGAAAAAATTGAAGAAATAATTAGAGTTTTTCATTTAGCAGAAGAATCAGACGCTTACATTCAATTCTTTTTAGATGTTGTTTTTGAACGACAAAAAAAAGGAACTAGCATTCAGCAATTTTTAGATTTCTGGAATCTTAAAAAAGAAACCTTAAGCATTGTTGCGCCAGAAGCAGAAAATTCAGTTCAAATAATGACCATTCATAAATCGAAAGGATTGGAATTTCCTATAGTTATTTTCCCATATAATATAGAAATATATCGACAAATAAATCCTAAATCATGGTTATCAAAACTACCTTCAGGACAATTTGAAAGTTTTGATGAATTGTTAGTAGATTCTTATTCAAGTATTAAAAATATTGGTGAAAATGGTGTAACTATTTACGAAAGTCAACGACAAGAATTAGAGTTAGATAATTTTAATTTGCTGTATGTTGCTTTAACAAGATCTATTGAACAATTATATGTTGTTACTGAAAAAAGCATCAACAAATCTGATGTTGTAAACACAAATTATACTTCCGGAATTTTGATTAATTTTTTAAAAGAAAGCGGTATCTGGTCTGAGGATAAGCTAACGTATCGTTTTGGAGATAAAAAGAAAGTTAGCAATGCTGGGAAATCAATATCTAAAACAGTTATTCAGAAAGAATTTATTAGCAATTCTTGGCGTCAGCATAATATTTACATGGTTGCAAATTCATCAAAACTTTGGGAAACAGAACAAGGAAAAGCAATTGAATATGGAAATTTAGTTCATGAAATGCTTTCGAAAGTAACATCAAAAGAGGATGTACATAAAGTAATACAGCAATATTTACAACAAGGTTTTCTCAATTCAGAAAATGTAGAAAAATTCAAAAAAATGCTTTTGGAGATTGTAAATCACCCGAAACTTAAAATGTATTATTCTACTGAAGTAACTGTTTTTAACGAACGAGAAATTGTTTCTAAAGAGAATCATATTTTTATTCCAGATAGGTTGGTTTTTAATTCAGAGAATGAAGCTATTATTATTGATTATAAAACAGGAAAACCCTCTAAAGAATATCATCAGCAACTAATAAGCTATGAAGATGTGCTAAAATCGATGCAACTGAAAGTAATAAAAAAACTACTTATATATATTAACGAAGAAATTACAATAGAAGAAATTTAATTTATCTTTGTAAAATCATAAAAATCAAACAATGTACGGGAACATAAAAAATCAATTACAACAAGAACTGCAAGAAATAAAAGATGCAGGATTATATAAATCAGAAAGAATAATTACTTCATCTCAAGATGCGATTATAAAAATTTCAACAGGAGAAGAGGTCATAAATTTTTGTGCAAACAACTATTTAGGATTGTCTAACCATCCTGAAGTTATTCAGGCAGCAAAAGATACGATGGATACTCATGGATTTGGAATGTCATCAGTTCGTTTTATTTGTGGAACTCAAGATATTCATAAACAATTAGAGGCAAAAGTTGCAGAGTTTTACCAAACAGAAGACACTATTTTGTACGCAGCGGCTTTTGATGCAAACGGTGGGGTTTTCGAACCGCTGTTATCAAAAGAAGATGCAATTATTTCTGATAGTTTGAATCACGCATCAATTATAGATGGAGTTCGATTATGTAAAGCAGCACGTTATCGTTATGATAATAATGATATGAACTCGTTGGAGGAGCAACTAATTGAAGCGAATAAACAGAATCATCGTTTTAAAATCATTGTAACTGACGGAGTTTTTTCTATGGATGGAATTGTTGCTAAACTTGATGAGATTTGTGATTTAGCAGATAAATACGATGCAATGGTTATGGTTGATGAATGTCATGCCACTGGGTTTATCGGTAAAACAGGAAGAGGAACAGTTGAATTAAAAAACGTAATGGACCGAGTTGATATTGTAACCGGAACTTTCGGGAAAGCTTTAGGTGGTGCTATGGGAGGTTACACAACAGGGAAAAAAGAAGTAATTGAAATTTTACGTCAACGATCTAGACCGTATTTGTTTTCAAATTCTTTGGCTCCGGCAATTGTAGGAGCGTCATTAAAAGTATTTGACTTAATCTCTAATGATACTTCTCTTCGAGATAAACTAGAGTGGAATACAAATTATTTTAGAACAAAAATGGAAGAATCAGGTTTTGATTTGGTTGGTGCTGATGCAGCAATTGTTCCTGTAATGTTGTATGATGCAAAATTATCTCAAACTATGGCAAATATGTTATTGCAAGAAGGTGTATATGTAATAGGTTTCTTTTTTCCAGTTGTACCAAAAGAAAAGGCAAGAATACGAGTGCAACTATCTGCTGCACATAGTAAAGAGCATTTAGATACAGCAATTAATGCATTTATTAAAGTAGGAAAATCACTTAACGTTATATAAATGGAAGTGTTAAGCGATAAAAATTTACATTTTTTT
>JBLHOD010000130.1:0-4684 GCA_047622545.1 Polaribacter sp.
TAATGCAAAAGGAGTTGAATCAATAGTTGAGTTAAAACCAAACTCAGAGGTTAGTTTCGCAGTAGGATACACTTACACAGATAAAGATGCAAAAGCAGATTATATTCCCAAAAATAAAATTACAGCTCAAGTTGATTATAAACCATCAGAGAATGTATTTGTTTCCTTGGCGTATAAAAGTATTGGAGAAAGAACAGGAAGATATTACGATGCTGCAACATTTACAACAGTAGAAAAACAATTAGCAACTTATCAATTACTAGATATTAATGCAAATTATAAGCTACTAAACGATAAAGTTGTGTTTTTTGGTTCTTTAACAAACCTATTAAATGAAGATTATGAAGAAACAATTGGATATACAACTAGAGGAAGAAATTATAAATTCGGAATTCGTTTACAATTTTAAATTGTCATTCTCGTAATTTATGCTGAACTTGGTTTGCGCTGTATTTATTTTAGCGATTCAGTAAAACAGGTATATAAAATAAAAAAGCTCTAAAGAAATTTAGAGTTTTTTTTATATAAATTTTTTGATTTCGTTTTTTAGATAAGCTATGGCAGTGTCAGTTGCTGGTGATGTATTTTGATAAGTGATCATCATTTTTTCTCTAAAATCTTGTGTGTTTTCGCTTGTTGATGCAACTAGTTTTAATTTGTTGATTATCGCAGTTTTAGACGTAATAATAACATTCCAACATGCATCAGAAATATATAATTGTTGTACTAAGTTATGCTCAAATTCCTGCTCAATATTTTTTAAAAGTAAAAACAAATAATCATCTACAGAATCAGATTTTGGTTTTACTCGAATAAGCATTTTAAGTGGGTTTATACGCTCACAAAACAATAACATTCTTTCGTATGCTTGCAGTTTTATGGGTAATGCTTCTTTTTTTCTATCAGCAAACAATTCAACTTTCTGTTGACTGCTTTTTGATTTAACATCTAACTTTAAAAAATAGAAACCAATAACTCCGATAATTAGAATGATACCAGAAATTTCAATAAAACTAAAATCCATTAATTAAAATTTTATGAATTTATAACCATTATTTTGGTATTGAAGTAAAGCTGTCATTGCAGAAAGCGCAAATTTAACTTCTGGGTTAACTGTAGCTTTATCAATTTTTCTAAACATAGCCGTTTGCCCACAAATAATAACATCTACGCCAGCGTTGCTCAATTCTTTTATTAGTTGAGTATTTGGATTCACAACACCAAATCTCTCTTTATAAGCTTCATCATTTAAAACATCTTTCCAAGCATCAGCATGCAGTGTCATCGCTACTTTTAATTGACTTGGTTTCATTCCTGCTTCCGCATGCATATTTAAAAAACGAGCAGCAGTTACAATGTATTTATTGATAACGTTTTTCTTATCTGATGTTTTAGAAACATCAAAGATAACTTTAAGTTCAGCAGAAATATCTGTTTTAATATCTAGATTTTCTACTTTAAATGTTTCGCCGAAATTTTTAATTATTTTTCCTTTAGGGCTGTTATTTTGTGATAAAACTAGCGTTGAAAGCGTTGTAAACAGAAATAAAAAAAAACACTTTTTCATGTTGTAAAGTTTAAGATTGTAAATGTATTTATAATTTTATGAAACTAATAAATAAAATTGATGAACATTGCCTAAATTTACACTTTAAAATTTTCCAATTGTCAAATTATTTAGATTCTTTAAATCCTGCTCAAAAAGACGCGGTTTTACAAAAAGACGGACCAATGATTATTATTGCTGGTGCTGGTTCTGGTAAAACACGTGTATTAACATACCGAATTGCACATTTAATGCAACAAGGAATTGACCCGTTTAATATATTATCTCTAACCTTTACTAATAAAGCGGCTAGAGAAATGAAAGAACGTATTGCAAGCGTTGTTGGAGCAAGCGAATCTAAAAACCTTTGGATGGGAACTTTTCACTCCGTTTTTGCAAGAATTTTACGTTCAGAAGCAGATAAACTAGGTTTTCCATCAAACTTTACAATTTACGATACACAAGACTCTGTTCGTTTAATTTCATCAATCATTAAAGAGATGCAATTAGATAAAGATAGATATAAACCAAAACAGATTTTGAACAGAATATCATCTTTGAAAAATAGCTTGATTACTGTAAATGCATATTATAATAATTCTGATTTGGTAGAAGCAGACCTGCATGCTAGCAGACCTAAAGTGGGCGATATTTATAAAGAATATGTAGCTCGTTGTTTTAAGTCTGGCGCAATGGATTTTGATGATTTATTGTTAAGAACAAATGAAGTGTTAGCGCGTTTTCCAGAAGTATTGGCAAAGTACCAAAATCGATTTAGATATATAATGGTTGATGAGTATCAAGATACAAATCATTCGCAATACCTGATTGTAAAAGCATTAGCAGATCGTTTTCAGAACATTTGTGTTGTTGGTGATGATTCTCAGAGTATTTATAGTTTTCGTGGCGCAAACATTAGTAATATCTTAAATTTTCAGAAAGATTACCCAGAAGTAAATACGTTTAAATTAGAGCAGAATTATCGTTCTACTAAGAATATTGTGAATGCAGCAAATTCTGTGATCGAAAAAAACAAAACACGTTTAGATAAAGTAGTTTGGACTTCTAATGATGAAGGAGAGCCAATAAAAGTAATGCGTACAATTTCTGATGGGGAAGAAGGGCGGTTTGTAGCTAAATCTATCTGGGATAACATGATGAACAATCAGTTAACTGCTGATGCTTTTGCTGTTTTGTACAGAACAAATTCTCAATCTAGAGCGTTAGAAGATGCCTTTCGTAAAAAAGGAATTGAATATAAAATTTATGGAGGAATTTCATTTTATCAACGAAAAGAAATTAAAGATGTACTGTCGTATTTACGACTGTTAATTAATTCAAATGATGAAGAAGCGCTAAAAAGAGTTGTCAATTATCCTGCAAGAGGAATTGGTCAAACAACGATTGATAAGTTGACCATTGCGGCAAATCATTATGGAAAATCCATTTTCGAGATTCTAAAACATTTAGATAAAATCGATTTAAAAATCAATGCAGGCACAAAAAATAAATTACGAGATTTTGTAAATATGATTTTGCGTTTGCAAATAGAATCGCAAACAAAAAATGCTTTTGATATTGCTGATATTGTTGTAAAACAAGTCCGTTTAATTAAAGATTTAGAAAAAGACGGAACGCCAGAAGCGGTTAGTAAAGTAGAAAATGTACAAGAATTACTAAACGGAATAAAAGATTTTATTACTGATAAAATAGAAACTGGTGAAGATGCCTCGTTAACTTCCTTTTTAGAAGACGTTGCATTAGCAACAGATTTTGATTCTGATAAAAAAGATGACAAGGTAACAGTATCTATGATGACGATACATCAATCTAAAGGATTAGAATATCCGTATGTATATATTGTTGGTTTAGAAGAAAACTTATTTCCCTCTGGTATGAGTATGACTACTAGAAGTGAACTGGAAGAAGAACGTCGATTGTTTTACGTCGCTTTAACTAGAGCAGAACATCAAGCGTATTTATGTTATGCACAAACTCGGTATCGTTGGGGAAAATTAACGGATGCAGAGCCAAGTCGATTTTTAGAAGAAATAGATGAAAGTTTTTTAGAATATTTAACGCCAAAAAAAATAGAACCTTCTGTAAATAGATTTGTAGATGCAAGTTTATTTGATACGCCTTCAAAAACCATTCGTTTTCAAAAACCAATTCAGCGTAAGAAAAAGGAATTTCAAGCTAAAAAAGAACAACCTTTTGCTCCGCCAAGCAAACTAAAAAAAATACCAAATTCTTCATCAGAAAACACCAATCTTTTCGATGCTAATATTACTGTTGGAACCATAGTAGAACATAATCGATTTGGGACAGGAGAAGTCTTAAGTTTAGAAGGAAACGGGCCCAATAAAAAGGCAGAAATTAAATTCGGAACCGTAGGGAAGAAAAAATTATTATTACAATTTGCCAAGTTAAAAGTGATCGGTTAAAATAGCTAGGTTATAATTTTTGATTACTTAAAATAAATACCTAATTTGCAGGCTTTAAAATACTTCAAAAACAAACAGAGATAGAAAGCGTTATAGCGAACTATTTCAATAAACTTTAGAATGGAATTCGAACTAGAATACAACTCAGAAAGACCGTTAATGATCATACCAGAATACGGCAGGCATATCCAAAAATTAGTAGATCATTGTGTCGCTTTAGAAGATAAAGAAGAAAGAAATGTAATGGCAAAAGCAATTGTAGATGTAATGGGAAACCTACAACCACATTTACGAGATGTTCCAGACTTTAAACATAAATTGTGGGATCAATTGTTTATTATGTCAAGTTTTGGTTTAGATGCAGATTCACCTTTCGATAGACCTTCTAAAGAAGAATTACAAGAAAAACCAGAGTCTTTACCGTATCCAAAATCGGCTTCAAGATATCGTTATTATGGAAATAATATCCAAGTAATGATTGATGTAGCACTTTCTTGGGAAGAAGGAGAAAAAAGAGAAGCATTGGTATATACAATTGCCAATCACATGAAAAAATGTTATTTAAATTGGAATAAAGATACTGTTGATGATGCTGTGATTTTTAATCATTTGTTTGATTTATCGGATGCTAATATCGATTTAAGAAACTCTGAAGAAACACTTTCTGAAAGTAAAAATTTACTTAGAAAAAGAA
>JBLHOD010000131.1:0-4669 GCA_047622545.1 Polaribacter sp.
GCTTCTTTAGGATATACTTTAATGGATGAAGCTAGTGGGAATTATTTTGGAAAGAAATTATTGATCGATTATTACTATCAAAGAATGCCACAGATGATTGCCAAAAAGTTTGAGTCTCAATTCGATTTAGATGTTGATACCGTTAAGTTTCATTTGTATCGACAAGAAAATCCGAATATGTATTTAGCTAGCTTTGCCAAATTTATGTTTGATTATAAAGAAGAAAAATATATTAGAAAAATCATTAAAAAAGGGTTTAAAACCTTTTTTAAATATAGAATTTTACCGCTTAACAAATCATCTGAAACTCCAATTTACTTTATTGGGTCTATTGCTTTTTACTTTAGAGATATTTTAGAAGATGTTGCGAATAAATATAACTTAAAAATCACAGGAATTATTCAAAGACCAATTGATAACTTGGTGAAATATCATAAAGAGAATATTAGTTAGAAACGTTTATCGTTTCCCGAACAACGAATAATGAAAAACTAAGACGAAAACAAAGTCAATGTCATTTCGATAGAGGTTGTAATCTATGCACATTCTTTTTTTCATTTTGCCTTGATGCAAAACGAAACAAAAAATAAAGACTTATTTTATTTTTCTTAAATTCTACAAGACACTACACTGTTGCATCCAGACCGTTGCACTCTTTGGATTCTTGCCGTTTCATAGCAATTGAATTATCACCAAAAACTTCCAATCAGACCTGTCTGCGAAATTTTCTGGAAAATTTCATGAAGGACTATTATTATAAATTTTAAACAGATACACACAATATATAAATATCATTTCAGTGTATATATTCATTAAAAAGAATAACTATTAGTGAATACAATCTAAAATAGTATATTTGTAAAAAAAGAAAATGTACAAACGAGTCCTAAAAGAAACCATTGAGAGTAAAATAAACAAAGGGAAAGCTATTATATTAATTGGTCCCAGGCAAGTAGGAAAAACTACACTACTTAAAACTATAATAGATACCAAAGAACATCTATTTTTAGATGGAGATGATGCTACCATAAGAAGTCTATTAAACAATCCTAACACAACACAAATCAGAAGTATTATAGGGTCTAATAAAATCATCTTTATTGATGAAGCTCAAAGAATAGAGGGTATTGGGCTAACATTAAAAATAATTATAGATCAATTTAAAGAAGTACAATTATTTGTAAGTGGCTCCTCATCTTTTGATTTATCAAATGCACTTAATGAACCTCTAACAGGAAGGAAATGGGAGTATGAATTGTATCCAATAAGTTGGGAAGAGTTGGAAAATACAGAGGGTTATGTGTCAGCAGAACAACAATTAGAAAACAGGGTATTATACGGTTTCTATCCAGATATATTAAACAATCCTGGAGAAGAAAAAGAACTATTAAAACAATTGGTAAATAGTTATCTATATAGAGATATTTTAGCCTTTGCAAATATTAGAAAACCAGAAGTATTAGAAAAGTTGGTACAAGCTTTAGCGCTTCAAATCGGAAGTGAAGTAAACTATAATGAACTAGCTCAAATAGTTGGTGTAGATAAAAATACAGTTGCCAACTATATAGATATTTTAGAAAAAGGATATGTAATATTTAAGTTACATAGTTTTAGTAGAAACTTACGTAATGAAATTAAAAAAAATAAAAAAATATATTTCTATGATAACGGAGTTAGGAATATAATTATTGGAAATTTTAATCCTTTAGAATTAAGACAAGATACTGGTGCTTTATGGGAAAACTTTTTAATTTCAGAAAGACTTAAACAAAATAAGTATAAGGGTACAAATGCTAAAATGTACTTTTGGAGAACCAAACAACAGCAAGAGGTAGATTTAGTAGAAGAACATAATGGTATTATCTCTGGTTTTGAGTTTAAATGGAATAACAAGAAAAAAGTGAGATTACCAAAAACTTTTGTAAATGAATACAACGCCAAGGAAATCGTAATTGATAAAAATAATTTTAGAGAATTTATTAAAATATAGTTTACAAAATTCTACTTTCTACTTCACTATCGAATCCAGACCACAAGCTCTTTGGATTCTTGCCGTTTCATAGAAAATGAATTATCACAAAAAATAAAATAGGTCGGTTTTAGATTCTGACTTTATTAAAAGTTAAGTAGGGCCGTTTTGTCATTCCTGCGCAGGCAGGAATTCATACGTAGTCTATTTTCATTTTTCCTTGATGGAAAACGAAACAAAAACTCAAGACTTAGATTTTAGCGGTCAATTACGTTTTTAATGCTAAAAGAAAATAACTCGCAAAAACTCAAACAGCTTTTCTTTTTACGGCATCTTCAAACTATTGACACGCGCCTCCAAATCTTATGTCAGGTTTAGATTCTGACTTCATTTATGCTATGCTACTTTATATTTTAAAATGAAATCGTCCATTGTTTCTCGAATATCGAATAACGAATAATGGTCAACTAATTATATCTAGAAGTCTTTCTAAAGCCATTCCTCTAGAACCTTTGATTAAGATATATTGATTCTTAAAAAGGTTATTTTTTAAATATTTCTGTAACAATTCGAATGTTTTGAATTTAGCGAAATCAGTTGTTGTTTGATAAAATAATTCACCAACTAAAAGGGTGTTTTTTAAGTGTAGCTTTTTACAATAATCACTAATAAATTGATGCTCTTTATTACTTTCTTTACCAAGCTCAAACATATCTCCAAGGATAACAATTTTTTCTTCAGACTTATTTGTGCTAAAACTTTCTAATGCAGCTTTCATGCTAGTCGGATTTGCATTATAAGCATCTAGAATAATAGTATTATTGTTTTTTGTTTTAATTATTTGCGATCGATTGTTTGTTGGTTTATAATTTTCTAGCGCTTTCTTAATGTTTTCGGTACTAATTTTAAAATGTTGCCCAATTGTAATAGCGGCCGATATATTACTAAAGTTAAAGCTGCCAATTAAACTTGTTTGTATAGTTTGATTTTCAAATTCAATTGTAACAAAAGGATTTGCATCTATAAATTTGATTGAATTGCTTAATGATATTGTATGAATTCCTGTTGTTTTTTTAATTTGAATAGCATCATTTGTATTTACAAAAGCAGTTTTATGGTTGATTTTTAAATAATCATATAGCTCAGATTTTGCTTCAATTACTCCTTCAATACTTCCAAAACCCTCTAAATGTGCTTTTCCGAAATTAGTGATATAACCAAAATTTGGAGTTGCAATAGAACATAAAAATGAAATTTCTTTAGGATGATTTGCACCCATTTCTACAATTCCGATTTCTGTTTTAGGCGTCATAGATAATAACGTTAACGGAACTCCAATGTGGTTATTTAAATTCCCAACAGTTGCTGTCGTTTTAAATTTAGTTTCTAAAACAGCATTGATGAGCTCTTTTGTTGTCGTTTTTCCGTTACTCCCAGTTAAGCCAATGATTGGAATATTTAAAATTTTTCTATGATGTGCTGCTAATTTTTGTAATGTACTAAGAACATCGTCAACAAAAATGATTCTTGAAGAAGTTACATATTCCTTTTCGTCAACAATACTAAATAAAGCGCCTTTAGTTATTGCTTCTTCGGCAAAAACATTCCCATTAAAATTGTCGCCTTTTAATGCAAAATAAATGGTGTTTTTTCTGATTCTTCTAGAATCTGTATCAACTAAATAATGTTGAGAGTAGATATTATATAAAGCTTCGATATTCATTTTTTAAATATAAAAAACCTCACTGTAATAACATACAATGAGGTCTATTATTTTTTTGAAGAAGTAAAATTACCTTCTTGTGCTTCTGGCTGTTCTTCTTTGGTAGGTCATTGGACCAACTCTATCTGTAACACATCTAAAGCCAATAAAATTTGTAGACATGTATTCTGGTAAATATCTTCTTTGTGCTGGGTCAAGCCAATATTCTCTGTCACTCCATGAACCACCTTTATAAACTCTTGTATTGTTTCCTATTAATGTAGATCTAAATTTAGTGTCATATTTTTTAACAACATTTCCTATACTATCTTTTTCATCTCTAGGGTTTTTTGGAGAGTTGTACATTGCAGCCTCATTTCCAAATTGACCCAAGTCAGACTGATAAAATCTAGAAGAATTTCTGTCACCATCACCTAAATTAGAATTATTGGCAGCACTATAATTCCTTCTCATATAAGTATCGTCTTTAGTAGTCGGAACTTGTTTAATGCTTCCAGGTAAATATGAGGGAATAATTTTTCCGTTTTCTAACGTGTCATATTCCATAGAGTTTTCGTTTACGATAACAACTTTTCCTTCTTTATTAATCATTTTTTTAGTAAAAATATTACCTCTATAATAATTAAAGTCGTTGGCTTCAACATCTATATTTGGTCTGTAGACATCAGCAACCCATTCAGCAACATTACCAGACATATCATATAAACCAAAAGCATTTGGAGGATAGGATTTTATTTTAATTGGAATGTCAGAACCGTCGCTACTCCAACCTGCTATACCGCTATAATTCCCTTTAGATTGTTTAAAATTAGCTAATTGATCTCCTTTATATCTTTTAGATTTATCTCTAGTGTATTTTCCTGCCCAAGCGTATTTTTTTCTTCCTTTAATGTTGTTATACTCTCTGTTTTCAACAATTGCTTTCGCTGCATATTCCCATTCAGCTTCAGTTGGTAAACGATATTTTTGTGCTAAAA
>JBLHOD010000132.1:0-4652 GCA_047622545.1 Polaribacter sp.
CCTCTTATTTCAGATAAATCTGGATGTGGTGGATCTTCAGAACGAACAGAAGATGGACTTCCTGAAAGGATAACGGCTTTAAAGTTTGATACGTCTTTTGGTGGATTATTATAGGGATGAATTTCACAATAGATGTTTAATTCTCTAACTCTACGCGCAATAAGTTGAGTGTATTGCGAACCAAAATCTAATATAAGTACGTTGTGTTGTTGCATGTGCAAAAATACTATAAGAATTTAGATTTTTTTACAACTATTTTCATTTTTTTTCCTTGTAAGATAAATGAAGAACAAGAGTTAAATTTCTCCTTAGAACCGATATACAATTGCGTTGATATTCATTCCAGATCCTACAGAAGCAAAAATAACCGCATCGCCTTTTTTAACTTCTTGATTTTCTATTTGTCCTTTTAAAACTAGATCTAATAACGTTGGAACTGTAGCAACAGAACTATTACCATATTTATGAATGTTCATTGGCATAACTCCATTAGGAACTTCTTGCTTAAACAATCTATAAAATCGTTTGATAATTGCTTCATCCATTTTTTCATTTGCTTGATGAATGAATACTTTTTTTACATCATTAATAGCTACACCACTTTTATCTAAGGCAGATTTCATCGCATCTGGAACATGATTTAACGAAAATTCGTAAATCTTACGTCCTTTCATTTTAATATATTTCTTATCAGCATTAGAGTCTGGAGCATTTGATTTGCCGAAATACAAATAATACGCTTCTTCTCTTGCAAATGTTTGTGTAGCGTGACTTAAAATACCCACATGACTCTCATCTGTTGCTTCTATTACACAAGCTCCTGCGCCATCACTAAAAATCATAGAATCTCTATCCGATTTATCTACAACTCTAGACAATGTTTCAGCACCAATAACTAATGCTTTTTTTGCCATACCTGATTTTATAAATGCATGTGCTTGAATTAAGCCTTCTATCCAACCTGGACATCCAAATAAAATATCATACGCAACACAATTAGGATTTTCTATCCCTAAACTATGTTTTACTCTTGTAGCTAAACTTGGTAAAATATCGCTTTGACCAGCTGGTTTAGCAACGTCTCCAAAATTATGTGCCAAAATAATGTAATCTAGTTCTTCTGGATTTACTCCTGAAGTTTCTATTGCTTTTTGAGCTGCAAAATAAGCCAAGTCTGAAGTTGAATAGTCACTAGAAGCATATCTTCTTTCTTCTATTCCAGTAATTGACTTAAATTTATCAATGATTACTTCATTACTCGCTTCAAATCTAGAGCCGTCTTCATTTAAAAATTCATGCTCCAAAAATTTTTCATTTCCTTGAATAATTGTTGGCTCATAACAACCTGTTCCTGTAATTTTTGAATTAACCATAATTAATTTATTAATTATTTCATATTAAACAAAGTAACAATTTTTTAATCGTAAATGTTAAAAACGAACTCTACTTTTATCGATTTTTATCAATCCTCTAAAATTGATAATTATTTTTTATTAAAAACGAATTCTAGAAGCAATAATTTAAGCTAATCGTAAAGTTTAAATTTTACTTGCATTACCATTGCTATAGAATTTGCTCTGTCTTTCATGTTCTGAGCAACTTGTCCTTCGAAAGAAGTATCAATTGTGGTGGTTAAATACAACAACCATTTTTTAAAATGTTCTTTTTTAAATTTAATTTTTTTATCAAAATCTAAATGTTTCTGTAAAACATTATTCTTGTACGTGTTTGTATGTAACAAAATATCTTGCCAAAAATCTGAAATAATATCTATGTGTTTTTCTAGGTGATTTTGTTTCACTATTTCATCAAAAAAAGGAAGCATTTCTGAATCAGAAGTTAACTTTTTATAAAACTCTGTAACTATAAAATGAATATCTTCTCTAGAAGAAATATCTTTTTTCATTATAAATACGTGCTATCAAATGAAAATGGTAATAAAGACAACAAAGACTCTGTTTTTACAACTTTACCAACTTCTCCCATAAAATATATTTCTATTGGTTCTTTTTGGTTGATTTCGTATTCAGATAATGTTTGTCTACATGCGCCACAAGGACCAACTGGTCTATCAACTTTAGAATTAGAGGAACTTGCAGTAATCACTAATTGTTTTACTTTAACTCCAGGGAAATCTGAAGCAGCTTTCCAAATTGCTACTCTTTCTGCACACATACCTGATGGGTATGCAGCGCTTTCTTGATTATTTCCTAAAATAACGTGATTGTTTTCTAATAATAATACTGCTCCAACACTAAATCCAGAATAGGGTGCGTACGCTTTATTTCGGGCTTCAATTGCTTTGTTCATTAGTACCTGAACATCTGTAGGCAATTCTAAAATACTATCATAAATAGTTGCAGAAGCTACTACATCAATTTTTTTCATATAAGGAGTTAACTTGTGTATAAACGAAGATACTAATAATCTTCATAAATTTCACCTAAATCAAACGATAAAGAAAATCGCAATGTATTTTCTAAAGGATGATTCACATTTGATGCATTCATCAAGTACGATAAATCTAAAGTAAAAGCTTTTGCTTTAAATCCTCCGCCCATTGTAAAGTATTGTCTGTTTCCTTTAATTTCACTTTCATGATAATACCCAGTTCGTAATGCAAACGCATTATTATACAAATATTCTGCACCTAAAGCATACGTGAATTCTTTTAACTCTTCACTAAATCCGCCTGGAGCATCACCAAAAGAGGAAAACATTCCAGGTAACCAACCTACCTCTTTATCTGAATTATCGGGTTGAGGAGTTGGCACTAATAATTTTGTGGTTTCAATATTGATTCCGATACTATTATAGTCGTCTAAAATAAAATCAAAACCACCACCCAGTCTTAAATTTGTTGGTATAAAATCTTCTTTCCCTGGAACATAAGAAACTTTTGGTCCGATATTAGAAATATTAAATCCTAAACGATATCTACCATTAAAACTTCCGTAATTTTCTTCTTGAGATCTGTAATAACCAGAAACATCTACAGAAAAAGAATTTATTGCTTTTATATTTGGATTCTGAACACTCAACTTATAATTTGAATGAATATATCGCAATCCAACACCCATGGAAAATGTTTCACTTAATTTTAATGCATAACTTCCAGAAACTGCTAATTCGTTTGGGTTTTCTGTTCCAATTGAATTTCCGCTAGAATCTGTAAGATCTATTTTACCTAAAGAAAAATATTTAAAATCTACAGCCCAAGCCGCATTTTCGCTAAATCTATTTACGTAAGATACTCCACCAATAAAAATATCATCAACCAAATTACGCAACCAAGGCGTATAATTTACACCAATACTTATTTGATTTGTATTAAATGCTATTTTAGACGGATTGTGGAATAAAGAAAATGCATCTGATGAAGTTGCAACTCCAATATCCCCCATTCCTCCTGCTCTTGCATCTGGTGTAATTAATAAAAATGGTGCTGCTGTTGTAATAGAATTAGATTGACTTTGTATGGTGTTTATAACCATAAAACAGAATACTATTGAAGATAGTAAGTAACTTTTTTTCATTTTTAAATTTTAGCTTTTATTGTAATCAAGTTGAGACTAAAGTATGACTAATTTTTCATATTTTTCTGAATATTGATTACTAATCGTTGATTTTACTTTTAATTTATATATATAAACTCCTTTTCCTAATCGGTTACCAAAATCGTCTAAACCATTCCAATTGACACTTCTAGATAAGTTTCCAGTTGTTTGAATTGTTCTATTTATTGTTTTGATAATTTTACCTGAAATGGTAAAAATTTGAACTTGTACTTCTAATGGTTCGTTTGGTTTATTATGATTGAACCAAAACTCGGTATAATTTACAAACGGATTTGGATAATTTAACACATTATCTAAAACAAGTCCGCTATCGCTAACAACCAAGAAATTTAACGTTGCTTCTGATGAATTATTATATGTATCCCAAGCTTTTATTTTTACAGTATGCATTCCAACAGATAAATCTCTTAATTGATACACCACTTTTCCTTTTGTAAAATCGTTTAATTCTGTTTCATAATAATCGTTTAATATAATTGGATTTGCTTGATCGCCGTCTAAAATTGCGACAATATCATGATCTATAGATGTTATCGATGTATTTATTCCGCTTAAATCTGACAATGAAACGATTAAATTTGGAGAAGTATTTGTGTTTCCTCCTTCAATAAAAGATTCGTCATTCATAAAAATTGACAGTTCCGGACCAACAGTATCGTTTGTTGCATTTGGATTAATTCCGCCAACAACAACGTCAAAATTTGCGCCAGATTTATCTTCTTTTTCATCAGACGCATAAAAACTTAATTTTCCTTTTCCGAAAGCAACTTTAATATCTTTAGGCACAATAAAATCAAATTTAAAAGCACCGTTTGTAACACTAGATTTTCCTCTAAACAATTTACTTTCTCTAGAATCAAAATTCATTTTAATTCCGAAATTATTATTATCTAAAGTTGTTTTATGGATTGGTTTGTCAAATACTGTTGTAGATAATGTACCATTAAAATTGGTTAAAACTTGATTTACATTATCTGTAACAATTCCTTCAAAACTCACTTTAGACAAGGCTTTTAACGTATCTAAAGATTGTGTAATATTAACACCATTCATTTTGGTTATTTGAACGTTTGG
>JBLHOD010000133.1:0-4641 GCA_047622545.1 Polaribacter sp.
ACAATCAGTTTGATCAGAACAAAAAGAGAACTGGTTTATGGAAAAAATACTATTCAAATAAGAGAATTAAATACAGTGGGCAGTTTGAAGACGGGAAAGAAGTAGGTACATTTAAGTTTTACAACATCAAATATTCTACGTATCCAGAAGCAATTAAAGTATTTAAAAAAGCTTCTGATTCTGTTTCTGTAACCTATTTGTACGATAACGGTATAACAAGAGTTACTGGAGCCTTCGTCGGTAAAAAGAGAGTAGGAAAGTGGATGTATTACTACAAAAAAGAAACTATTTTTTCAGAAGAGTTTTATGTTGATGGAAAACTAGAAGGAAAAATGACAATCTATTTTAAAACCAACGGAAAAAAAGCCGAAGAATCTGAATATAAAAAAGGATTATTGCATGGTGTTTCTAAAAAATATTCTGACAAAGAAATTTTAATTGAAGAGGTTTTATATGAAAACGGTTTGGCAAACGGATTAGCCAAATACTATGAGTTAAGCGGAAACTTAAAAGAACGTGGAGTTTATAAAGACGGAAAACGTGTTGGTAAATGGGAGTTTTATTTAGACGGAGAAATTGTTGACGATAAAAAAAGAAAAGAATCTTTAAAGAATTCTGTCAAAAATTAAATAACTTTTCGTTATCAATACATCAGTTAATTCGATGCTTCTATCTCCCAATTCATTTGTACCTTTGCAGTCAATTTTATCAATATAATGAAACGTGTAATTGTTGGTCTTTCTGGAGGAGTAGATAGCAGTGTAACTGCATATTTGTTAAAAGAACAAGGGTTTGATGTGATCGGTTTGTTTATGAAAAACTGGCATGATGACTCTGTAACTATTTCTAACGAATGTCCTTGGTTAGAAGACAGTAACGATGCGATGATTGTTGCTGATAAATTAGGAATTCCTTTTCAAGTTGTAGATTTAAGCGAACAATACAAAGAGCGTATTGTGGATTATATGTTTGATGAATACGGAAAAGGTAGAACTCCAAATCCAGATATTTTATGTAATCGAGAAATAAAGTTTGATGTCTTCATGGATATCGCACTAAATCTTGGTGCAGATTATGTGGCAACTGGTCATTATTGTCGAAAAGGAGAAGAAATTATTGACGGAAAATCAGTCTATAAATTATTGGCAGGAAAAGATGACAATAAAGATCAATCTTATTTTTTATGTCAATTGTCTCAAAAACAACTTTCTAAAGCATTATTTCCTATTGGAGAACTAACCAAGCCAGAAGTTAGAGAAATTGCCAAAAAAGCCGATTTAATTACCGCTGAGAAGAAAGATTCGCAAGGCTTGTGTTTTATTGGTAAAGTTCGATTACCAGAATTTTTGCAACAAAAACTAGAAGCTAAAGAAGGTGTAATTGTAACAATTCCCGCTGATTCAGAAATATATAATAGAACAATTCCAACCTTTAATTCTAAAGAAGAAGAATTGACTTTTAATGCTACAAAATATTCATATTCAGTTACAGACGGAAAAATAGTTGGCAAACATCAAGGAGCACATTATTTTACAAAGGGGCAACGAAAAGGATTAGATGTTGGCGGAACAAAAGAAGCATTATATGTAATTGAAACTGATGTTATAGAAAATGTTATTTATGCGGGTGAAGGAAAAAATCATCCAGGATTGTATAGAAATGTCTTGTTTGTGACCAATGAAGAAATCCATTGGATTCGTGAAGATTTAACGTTACAAAATGGAGAATTATTAGCTGTTGATGTTAGAATTCGGTATCGCCAAGCGTTGGAAAAAGCAACATTGTATAAAGTAGAAATTGGTCTGTTTGTAGCCTTTGAAAAGAAACAATCTGCAATTACAGAAGGACAATTTGCTGCTTGGTATCAAAATGAAGAATTATTGGGTTCGGGAGTAATATCTTAATCCTTATTTATAATCTTTAAAAAAGTAGTATTTTCGAATGATAAACTAATGTCAATGAAAAAACTATTTCCCCTATTCGTTTTTTTAATATCTCTACAACTTTTTGCTCAAGAAGATGCTTGGGTTTTCTTAAAAGACAAACCAAGTTCTGAAACTTTCTTAGCGACACCAATAACCATGTTATCTCAACGAGCTTTAGACCGTAGAACACGCCAAAATATTGCATTAGATTCTAAAGATGTTCCGATAGAAATATCCTATTATAATCAGGTAAAGAGCACAGCAGGAATTACAGTATTGGCAAAATCAAAATGGTTAAATACACTTCATGTACAAGGAACACAGACTAACATCAACAATTTAAAAACGACTTTTTCATTTATACAGAGTATAGAATTTGCAGATAATTCGTTAAACACGAATGGTAAAAAATTAGCGAAATCAAATACGATAACAAAGCGTCAGAAATTTAATCAAACAACAACTGATTTTAATTACGGAAACACAAAAAATCAAACTGAAATGTTGAAAGCAGATTTTTTGCATCAACAAAATTTTACTGGAAACGGAATGGTTATTGCCGTTATAGATGCTGGTTTTCCGAATGTAGATTTGTTAGCAGCGTTTGCTAGAATTAGAAATAATAATAAAATTTTGGGTGGTTATGATTTTGTAAATAGAAGCACCAATTTTTACAGCGGAAACAACCACGGAACGAATGTTTTATCAACAATTGCTGGTTATATTGACGGACAATTTATTGGTGCTGCTCCGGATGCATCTTTCTATTTATTTAGAACTGAGGATGCTGCAAATGAAGTTCCTTTAGAAGAAAGTTTGTGGGTAGAAGCTGCAGAAAGAGCTGATAGTTTAGGAGTTGATGTAATTAATACCTCTTTGGGGTATTCTACTTTTGATGAAAGCAGATATAATTATTCGTATGCAGATATGAACGGACAAACCTCGTTTATTTCTCGTGGAGCAGAAATTGGTGTTTCTCGAGGAATGATTGTTGTAAATTCTGCTGGAAATGAAGGGAATAAAGCATGGAAATATATTTCTGCACCTGCAGATGCTATTTCTGTTTTTACTGTTGGCGCTGTAAATGCTGCCAGAGTAATTGCACCATTTAGTTCTTTCGGGCCAACTTCGGACAATAGAATTAAGCCAGATGTGTTAGCGCAAGGTCAAAATGTATTTGTTTTAGATGAAAATACAGGGACTCCAAGAACCTCAAACGGAACGTCTTTCTCTTCGCCAATTATGGCAGGAGTTGTAGCTTGTTTTTGGCAAGCATTTCCTAATTTAACAAATACACAAATCATGCAGAAAATTAGAGAATCTGCTGATAGATATAACAGTCCGCATGAACAATATGGTTATGGAATTCCGAATTTTCAGAATGCATATACCGTTTTGTCAATCAATCATCAAGATTTTATAAAAAATACTTCTATTTTTCCAAATCCGGTTACCAATCAAATAACAATTCAAACTTCTGTAAAAGGGTTACAACAATTGCAGATTCAAATTTATACCATTATTGGTGAAAAAGTGTTTGAACAAAATGGATTGAGCACCAAAACGATTGATGTATCTAACTTAAAAAATGGAATCTACATTCTTCAACTCAAAAATAAGAAGCAACAAAAAACTGTAAAATTGATAAAGAAATAATGACAAATACAATTACACAACTTTTCAATATAAAATATCCAATTGTTCAAGGCGGAATGGTTTGGGTTTCTGGTTATAAATTGGCGTCAGCAGTTTCTAACACTGGTGGTTTGGGTTTAATTGGTGCAGGATCAATGTATCCAGAAGTGTTGAGAGAACACATTCAGAAATGTAAAAAAGCTACTGATAAACCTTTTGGAGTAAATGTACCCATGTTGTATCCAGATATTGAAAAAATCATCGATATTATTGTAGAAGAAGGCGTTAAAATTGTCTTTACTTCTGCAGGAAACCCGAAAACGTGGACGGCATTTCTAAAAGAAAAAGGAATTACCGTTGTGCATGTTGTCAGTTCTGTGAAATTTGCTTTAAAAGCGGAAGCTGCTGGAGTGGACGCTGTAGTTTGTGAAGGTTTTGAAGCTGGCGGACATAACGGAAGAGAAGAAACAACTACGTTTACGTTAATCCCGATGGTAAAAGAACAATTGAATATTCCTGTGATTGCTGCGGGCGGAATTGGTTCTGGACGAGGAATGTTAGCTGCCATGGTTTTGGGAGCAAATGGCGTACAAGTTGGTAGTCGTTTTGCAGCAACCAAAGAATCTTCTGCGCACAATAATTTTAAACAAACGATTGTCAATGTAAAAGATGGCGATACCGTATTAACCTTAAAAGAATTAGCACCAGTGAGATTGGTGAAAAACAACTTTTACAATCAAATCCAAGAATTATACAAACAGAATCCGACTCTAGAAGAAATTAAAGAATTGTTGGGAAGAGCAAGAGCCAAAAAAGGAATGTTTGAAGGCGATTTAGAGAATGGCGAATTAGAAATTGGTCAAATTGCTGGATTGATTCACGAAATAAAATCAGCTAAAGAAGTAATTGACGAAATGATGTCAGAATTTGAAGAGGTAAAAAAACAATTCTCATGAGCGGAACAAAAAGAGGAAATATAAACGTTGGAGCAGAAGTAAAAGTGGTGCAAAAAAATCATCAAAGAAGTGGCGAACTTACTGAGGGAATTGTAAAACGAATTTTAACAAACTCACCAAATCAT
>JBLHOD010000134.1:0-4572 GCA_047622545.1 Polaribacter sp.
AACAAAGTTTCTGTGTGATGATAATCTGCTCCACTTACAACAATATCAGATTTTATAAATATATCATTTACTATTAAGCCTGTAGTTTTTCCGTTTTCATCTAAGCATATTTCTTCAACATTTGAATCCGTTTTAAACACAACACCTAAACTAGATGCCAACGTTGTCATTGCTTCCACCACTTTATACATCCCTCCTTTTGGATGCCAAGTTCCTAAACCAAAATCTGCATAATTCATAAAATTGTAGAAGGCTGGAGTATTATTGGGTTTTGCACCCAAAAATAATACAGGAAATTCTAAAATCTGAATTAACTTCTGACTTTTAATGTTTTTTCTAACTTGAGTTCTAATAGTGGAGAAAAATTGATTGACTCTTTTAATAGTAACTGGAGTAATTAATTCTAATGGAGAAACTCCTGGTCTATACACCAAATCTTTAATTGCTGTATTATAATTAAATTTTGCAGCATCTAAAAAATCTTTAAGATGCTTAGAGCTTCCTTTTTCTTCTTTTTCAAAAGCTTCAAAAATTTCTTTTAATTTTCCGGAAATGATGATTGATTCTAACTCAGAAAAATAAACTTGATATGCAGGATCTAACCTATCTAATTTGTAAAAATCTGTTGGTTTTTTATTAAAATCATTAAAAAATTTCTCAAAAACATCTGGCATCCAATACCAAGTTGGACCAATATCAAACGTAAATCCTTCTTTTTTATATTGCCTTGCTCTACCTCCAGTTGTCTTGTTTTTCTCATATACAATAACGTCGAAACCTGCTTTTGCTAAATAGCATGAAGCCGATAATGATGAGAACCCTGAACCTATAATATGTATTTTTTTTTTCATTTTGTTCAACAAATATACAAATTAATTAAACAAATTTTTAATTATTAATAAATTTAAATTTCTTTTAACAAATCTATTAAGCTTTTATAAAAAGAAAAATTACTATGAAACCCATTAGGACTTAAATTTTGAGCTTTATAGCCAAAAACTCTTAACTCATGTGTTGTGTTTTTTAATTTGGCATCAATTTCATTTAAGTAACTGTCTAATTTTGAATCTTCTGGAGAAACTGTAAAAGATGATATAAAATTAATTTTAGGAAACATAACTAACAAAGAATTTAAATTATCTATAGGAATGCTCTGACCTAGATAGATGGTTTTTTTACCCCTGAGTGAAAGCTCGTAATTTACATACATCAATCCTAAATCATGAATCTCATTTACAGGTAAAAACAAGATATATATCTCACTGTCATCAACTAATAAATTTTGTTGAATTTTTTCAGTATTGATTTGTATCTTCTGAGAAATAAGGCTTGATATAAAACGCTCATGAGCAGGAGTTAAAGTATTTGTTTGCCACATCAATCCTATATGATTTAAAAAAGGAATAAACACTTCTTCAAAAACATCTCTAAATGTTTTGTTTATTAGCAATTGATTGTATGTTTGATTAAACATAACTTGATCAAAACTAAACATTGCCATTTTAAACGAATTGATAGAATCGTCTACCAAAGCATTTTTATTTGCCAATTCTCTCGCAATTAAAACAATAGCATCTTCAGATAGCTTAGCTATTTTAGAAATCTTATAATTGTTTTTATTTAGCAAGGAAACATTTAATAGTTTTTGAAGGCCTTCAGTATCATAGTATCTTGCGTTACCACTTGTTCTTTGAGGCGAAAAAAGTTGATATCTTTTTTCCCATATTCTAATTGTATGCGCTTTAATTCCAGATAAATTTTCTAGATCTTTAATGGTAAAGCTTGTCTTAATATTGTTCAATTCTAAATTATTTTAATTAAACAAATATATGAATTTCTATTTAATATTAAATTTTACAACAGTAATTCTGTAACATTTTTTACTTTTGAGCTACTTATAACCTGAAACTAACAAACCATAAAGTGCAAAAAGATTTAGAGTCTAAATTTTTACTGGATTTTGAACAAAATCAAAACATTGTTCATAAAGTATGTCGTATCTACACTACAAATCAAGATGCGCACAATGATTTGTTTCAAGAAGTTGTTATTCAGTTGTGGAAAAATTACAGCAAGTTTAGAGGCGAGGCAAAATTTAGTACATGGATGTACAGAGTTGCCTTAAATACAGCAATTTCTTTATATAGAAAGTCAACCAGAAGTATTAAAACTCAAGATATTGATGATTTTACCTATAAGATAAAATCTAGCGAATACGATAATACTGAAGAGTTGCAATTAAAAGCACTATACAGGGCCATTCATCAATTAAATGATATTGAAAAAGCATTGGTTTTTTTGTATTTAGAAAACAAACCATATAAAGAAATTTCAGAAACTCTAGGAATAACAGAAGTAAATGCAAGAGTTAAAATGAATAGAGCAAAAGACAAATTAAAAAACATATTAAACCCTTAAAAATGGATTTAGATACATATAAAAAATCTTGGGAAAATCAACCAGTAGAAACAAAAAGTGTTTCTACTATTGATATTTACAAAATGTCGCACTCAAAATCTTCATCAATCGTAAAATGGATTCTTATTATTGGTATTCTTGAGTTAATTTTTTGGACAAGTTTAAACTTTATAATTCCACAGGAGTATTTAGAGGTTTATAAAGATTTTAAAATAATGGAAATGCTAAAAGCAACTACTTATTTACATTATGTGGTGATACTTATATTTTTAGTATTGTTTTACAGAAATTATAATTCAATTTCTATCACTGATAATACGAAAAGACTCATGAACAGAATTTTATCTGTTCGGAAAACTGTCAAGTATTATGTCTATTATAATTTAGGATCTATTATTATTTCTAATGTTGTAGTAGTGTCAATTTTATTAGGACAACCAGACAAACTGATAAAAGCCATGAATCCAAATGGCTTAAATGTAGAAACCGATACTGTGATTACAACTTTTCTAGTTGCAAGTGCAGTAATGGTTTTAATTCTGTTTGCAATTATTTGGCTTTTTTACAGGTTTACGTATGGTAGATTACTAAAAAAATTAAATAAAAACTACAAAGAACTAGATAATTTAGAACACTTACATTAAAACAAAAACTCCAGCTTTTAGCTGGAGTTTTTGTTTTAAAAAGATTGCAACTCTATAGTGAGTATCTTTAACATTTCTTCTGTAAAATCTAAATGTGTAACCATTCGTAATTTCCCATCACCCATAGAAATAAAGTGAATATTTTTTTGGGCCATTTTCTTTACAAAGTCATTTTCATCAATAGTATCATTGGTGTAAAAAATCACAATATTGGTTTCTATTGGCTCTACTCTTTTGATAAAAGAACACAACTTTAAAACCTCGCCAATTTGTTTTGCTCTTCTATGATCATCCTCTAATCTTTCTATATGATTATCTAATGCATAAATTGCTGCTGCAGCTAAATATCCTGCTTGCCTCATACCGCCACCAAATAATTTTCTAATTCTTAAGGATTTTGCAATATGCTCTTTAGTTCCTAATAATAAAGAACCAACAGGAGCACCCAATCCTTTTGATAAACAAATAGAAATTGTGTCAAATAATTCTCCGTATTGCTTTGGAGTTTCATTTTTAGCAACCAACGCATTAAACAATCTTGCTCCGTCTAAATGAAGTGCTAAGTTATTATCTACACAAATTTGCTTTATTCTTTTAAGTTCTTCAAAATCCCAACAAGCTCCACCACCTTTATTTGTTGTATTTTCAACACAAACCAAACGCGAATAAGGAGCATGAATATCTGACCTACCAGAAACGGCATATGCTAATTGTTCCGCCGTAAACATTCCTCTTTCTCCATCTATTAAATGACTTGAAACTCCAGAGTTAAAAGCTGCTCCGCCGCCTTCAAAATTAAAAACATGCGCCCATTTATCACAAAACATTTTATCTCCTGGTTGCGTATGCAATTTAATTGCTGTTTGGTTCGCCATCGTTCCTGAAGGAAAAAACAACGCATCTTCTACTCCAAACATTTTTGCCGCTTTTTCTTGCAACTTATTAATTGTTGGATCTGCTTTAAAAACATCATCACCAACTTCTGCATTCATCATTGCAGTTAACATTACCTTAGTTGGCTTGGTAACTGTATCGCTTATTAAATTTATATTCATTTTTTTAGGCATTATTATATAGTAGTTAGGAATTAGTGATCGTTATTTAAATATTTTATAAACTCCTTATTCCATTCCTATTGGTGAACCATCTGGAATTTTCGGTGATTGTACTTTTTTAAATTTAGAAGGGTCCTTTTTAAATGCTGAAATACTTCTATCAAGCTCTTTATCATACATTAATTGAAGCCCTTTAGATTTTCTAGAACGCAACCAAGAAGAAATCTCATTTAATTTAGAATTTACAATTGCAGTAACTTGCTTGTAATTATTTTGAGCAGCAGCCAAATAAAATAACTGATCTAAAACCTGAACGTTTACAACGTTTTGTAATTCTTGATAATACGTGTTTTTATACTCTTTTTTGAAAGAGTTTTTAATTACTTCATCAATTAATTCTTCTAATCCTAACTGAGATGCATCTAAGCTTTTATGCAATACTAAACGTGATGCTC
>JBLHOD010000135.1:0-4562 GCA_047622545.1 Polaribacter sp.
CATAAAATTAAAAGCGAATCTTTAAAAAGAATGGTGGTAGTTGCGCCAACTGGAGTTGCAGCAATTAATGCAAAAGGAGTTACTATTCATTCGTTTTTTCAAATGCCTTTTGGCCCAATTTTGCCAAATCAAATTGCAAATACATCGAATCAGCAACGTAAATTTAGTAGAACAAAAATTGATATTATCAAATCGTTAGATTTAATAATTATTGATGAAATTAGTATGGTTAGGGCCGATTTGTTAGACGGAATTGACCAAGTAATGCGCCGTTATAAAAACCGGAATAAAGTATTTGGTGGCGCACAAATTTTAATGATTGGAGATTTGCAACAACTAGCACCAGTTGTAAAACCAAACGAATGGAGTTTGTTGCAACAACATTACAATACCGTTTATTTTTTTAGCTCAAAAGCCTATCAAGAAGCCAATGTGGTTTCTATAGAATTAAAACATATTTACCGTCAGAAAAACGAGAATTTTATCAATATTTTAAATGAAATTAGAAACGATACTTTATCTAATGAATCTGCGGCTATTTTAAATGAGCGCTACAACCCAACATTTTCTCCAACAAAAGAAGATGGTTACATTACTCTTACAACACACAATAATAGAGCAACTGCAATTAATAGTTCTGAGCTGAATAAAATCAAAAACAAAAGCTGTTTTTTTAAAGCTAAAGTTTCTGGAAAATTCAATGAAAATGCGTTTCCTAACGATGAAAAATTAGAGTTAAAAGTTGGCGCTCAAGTGATGTTTATCAAAAATGATTCATCACAAGAAAAAAGATATTTCAATGGAAAAATCGGAATTGTTACTGCCATAAAAAACGATACTGTTTCTGTGCAATGTGCAAACGAAGTGGATGAAATCGTCACAGAAAAAGAAACTTGGGAGAATATTAACTATGCCATCAATGAAGAAACCAAAGAGATAAAAGAAGATATTACCGGTTCGTTTTCTCAAATTCCGTTGCGTTTGGCTTGGGCAATTACCATTCATAAAAGTCAAGGCTTAACGTTTGAAAAAGCCATTATAGATGCCGAAGCTTCTTTTGCACATGGTCAAACCTATGTTGCGCTAAGTAGATGTACTTCTTTAGAAGGCGTTGTTTTAAAAACGAAAATTACCAGCAACGCAATTATTAATGATGCTACTGTTGGTTCATTTAATAAAAGTGTAGAAGAAAATTATCCCGATAAACAAATTCTAATCGAATCTGAAAAACAATTTCAACTTAATTTGATTTCGGAATTACTTGATTATCAGCAATTTTTATATCCAACAACACGTTTAATTGACATTTTTTATAAAAACAGAACTAGTATAAAAGGTGAGGTTATAGAGCCTTTACAAACGATTAAAGATGATGGAGTTGTGGCTTTGATGAAAGTTGCAAACGGATTTAAAAATCAATTAAATTTACTCTCAGAGGACAGCGTTCTCCCAGAAAACAGTTCTCAAACTCAAGAACGATTTACAAAAGCGGTTGATTATTTTTTAACACAAACCATTAAAAATATTGTTCAGCCATTATCAAAAATTTCTTTTTCAACTGATAACAAAGCAGTCAAAAAAGATTTTGACAAACAGTTTGATGCTCTTCAAGAAAAACTAAGTGAAAAGATATTCGCTCTTAAAAAAATGACGGATGGTTTTAAAACAAAAACATATCTAGAAGTTAGAGCAAATGCTGTTTTGCAAAATGTAGAAAAGCCAAAAAAGAAAAAAATTGCTTCAAAACGAGACCCAATTTTAGCATTGAAATTACGTGAATTAAGAAACGATATTGCAAAAGCAGAAAACATTCCTCATTTTCAAATTTTTACACAAGAAACTTTATACTTACTATGCGATGATTTGCCAAGAACTGAAAAAGAGTTGTTGAAAATAAACGGAATGGGAAAAATTAGAGTCAAAAAGTATGGTGAAGAAATCTTAGAAACCATTGAAGCGTATTGCAAAGAAAATGGCATTAATCATTTAAATCAGCAGAAAAAAGAAAACAAAAAACCAACAAAACAAATTTCTTTTGAATTGTTTAAAAGCGGATTATCTGTTAAAGAAACTGCCAAAGAACGTAGTTTAACTTCTGGAACTGTCGAAAGCCATTTGGCAAGTTTTATTCCGTCTGGAGAAATTGATATATTAGAATTAATTGACCTAAAAAGGTATAAAAATATTATAAAAGCGATTGAAAAAACGGAATTTAAAAACCTCACAGAACTCAAAGAAAAAGTAGATAAAAATTTTACTTTTATGGAATTAAGAATGGTTTTGTTGTCTATAGAGAATTAGGCTTTTTTCATCCAGTTTGTCATTCTGAAACCTGCCTTACCGGCAATCAGGTTAGCTTTTTCAGCGATTCAAGAATCTATTTTTTAAGATTTATTGTCGTTCATTCTTCTCTTTGTCGAAATAACATTGAGTTACAAAACTCTAATTTGTATCGAGATGTCATTTAAAAGTTCTCGATACAATTTTTCTTATTTCAATCGAAAAACCACTCGAACTTACATTTACTCATCTTTTTGTCCTCGAACAAAGCAGTCTTTAAAGGAATAACAAAATATTTTTCTCCCTTTAGGAAATCAGCATGTATAAAAAAACCCGAGAAATGCTCGGGTTTTTTATTTCAAATAACGTTAAACTTATGCTTGTTCATTACCTGTTTTGGTAGATAAATGAAACTCTTGATAGGTTTGCAATAAATTTAACAACGCTCCAACCAAATCTTTAGTCTCTAATAAAATACTAAAGTATAAGGTAGTGTTTTTAGGGCTTGTTTCGTCTGTTCTAATTCTTGCTACTTGCTTTTCTATAGAATCAGAAACATCGTTTAATAACTCTTGCTTTTCAACTAATATTTCATCTAATTGATCAAAAGTTCTATTTTCAAAAACTGTACTTACTTTGTCTAATAAATCTGTTAATTGATTATCAATTTCTTTTAAATCTTTTAACTGTCCTTTTTTAAGATTTTTGTGATTGTTGTTTACATGTTTAAAACTTGCTCTAGAAATATAACTAATAGATTGTGCAACATCTTGTAAGTATCCTAAAACTAAAATATAAAATCTACTTGCTTGTACTGATGTTTCGTCTAAAGATTTAATAAAATAGAAGACTCCATCCTTTAAATCATCAATTTCATCGTTTAATTTACCAACATGTTTATCAGTTTTACGCAATTTATTTAAATCATGATTTGCTAAATCATTTACAACATTGGTGTACAATTTATTTACACGAGAAGCTACTTCTGCAATATGATCTGAACTTTCTTCAATTACACCATTAATCGTGATTAATTCAGTTCTTTCAATATACATTTTCTTCTTTACTTCTTGATTTTTTTTGGTGAATCTAATAGAGTTTCTTGCAATCAACCCAAATACAGCTAAAAGTAAAAATCCTACCATTACAATACCTCCTAAGTTGATTAAATATGCAACTGTTGCAGCAGCTAAGAAAGCAACTAAAGCGGTAATAAACCACCCTCCAACTACGTTTAATACCCCAGCAACTCTATAAACAGCACTTTCTCTTCCCCAAGCTCTGTCGGCCAATGATGTCCCCATAGCAACCATAAATGTTACATAGGTTGTCGATAATGGCAATTTTAATGAAGTACCAATAGAAATTAATATTCCTGCTACAATTAAGTTTACAGAAGCTCTAACCATATCAAATGCTGGCATTTCGTATGATTTATTTTTTGATAATTCGATGACTGGTTTCTTAAATTTATCGTCTATAAAACCTAGTACTTTCTTTGGGAATACATAACTAATTCCTGCATTTAAGCCCATTGCACCTCTAACAACTACTCTAGACATTTGGTTTGGTTGAAACTTTTCATGTCCATCTCCTTGACGAGATAAATTAATTCCTGTTTCAATAACAGTTTTTGCTTTTTTAGAAGTCCAAATGGTAACAACCATTATTGCTCCAGCAAGTAATAATAGCCAAATATTAGAAGGTACTTTCTCCCCTAAAACTCCCATAGAGAATTCATTTGCTAGCTGACCAGATGCTTGCCATGCTTCGTATGAATTCCATGCTGCAATTGGTACCCCAATAAAGTTCACTAAATCATTACCTGCAAAAGCTAAGGCTAATGAAAATGTACCAATTCCAATAATTACCTTTAAGATATTTACCTTAAATGCTTTTATTAATAGTTGAGAAATTAATGACCAGAAAGTAAAACCTATCAATAAAATAAGTGACAAGTTACCTTCTATTAAGTGTTTAACATCTTTATAATATGGTGTTCCTTTTAATCCTTTGATTATAATAAAATAAGTAATTGCAGTAATTGCAAACCCTCCAAACAAAGCATTTACATAACTAGGTCTGCTTTCTATATGAAAAGAATAAATGATTCTCGAAACAAATTGTACAATTGCCCCAATAGAAAATGCGACGACTACGGAAAGTAAAATACCAAAAATAATAAACATTGCTGTTTCAGTATTGATGTATTTCCCAAGGTTTGCTGCTGTTTCTCCACTATTAGAAGAGTAAATTTTAATCAATGCCATTGCAACTGCTGC
>JBLHOD010000136.1:0-4521 GCA_047622545.1 Polaribacter sp.
TTGATTGCGGTAAAGAAACCTGCAGCTCCACCTCCGATAATTATTACTTTTTTCATCTTTTATGTTTGTGAGCTCGAGTGATTTTCTTTAGAAAATTATATCGAGAACTCATTTTAAATCATCTCGATACAAATTTATTTCATTCTTCAATAAATTCACTCGATGTGACAGTGCTTTTTATAGTATCATTTCTGAATAGGAAATAATTATTTTAAATCCTTTCTGTTTAAAATAGTTTGGCGTGTCTTTATTTCCTGTAACCAATACAAAATCTCCACCCCAAGCACCTAAGCTTTTTACCGAACCAAAATAATCAGGAAACAATTCCTTTTTTACTGGATTTAATTTAATAATTGAAGAAATAATATTTTCATGTTCTTCAATCATATTTTCTAAATCTTTAGCTGAAGCTGCTTTTACAAATTCATTTGAAAGATTAGATATTTCAACAATGTCATCCTGATCGGAGTCGAAAGATTTTTTTGATTGATACTCTTTATATTTTTGAATCCCTTCTCTACTGTTTTGTTTTTTATTTAAATGCACAAAAAACAGTTCTTCTTTATAAATTGGATTAAACTCAACCTCCTTTACAATTGGCTTATTGTTCTCTAACTGATACAAGATTGGTGAATTATTTTGTGCACAAGCAATATCATAACCACTTCCAGAAAAAGCATTCCAAAGTAATTTATAGGCATCAACTTTTGCCCAAGAAGCGATGTTATTAATTAAAGTTGATGAACTTCCCAATCCCCAATTTCTAGGAAATGATAAATTTGTTTTCACAACAAAACCTGAATCTGATTGTAAAAAACCTGGATTCAGTTTTCTAGCTTCACTTAAAATTTTATGTAATGTTTCAGCAATAAATTCTGCGCTTCCTTCAGCATCAGAATTGAATGTTGCATTCTTTAATCTCAATTTTGGCAAATCGAAAATTGCTTCAAACCAACATTCTCCAGTATTCGTAAAACTTCCCCAAATTAATTCTGGTTCTTGAATTGGTTCTATCACCAAATCTTGACCAAATTTTGTAGGCACAGCCAAAGATGTTGCTCCGTCAAGAACTACATACTCTCCTGTTAATAATAATTTTCCGTTACTGTAGTATTTCATTCTTTTGTCATTCCTGCGTAGGCAGGAATCCATATTAATCTATTAAAATATCATCAAACCAATCCTTGGAAAGATCTAGCCATTTTTTATTTTCTTTTTCTATCAATTTAATTTTCCAATCACGTTTCCACTTCTTCATGTTTTTTTTCTCTACTAATAGCTTCATTTACGTCTTGAAAAAATTCAAAATACATTAATTTTTAAACTCCATATTTTTGAGTGAAACCTTTTTTGATTCCCATCTTATGTTCATAAACTCTTCGTTCTAAATCATTGGTTATTCCAATATATAATGTTCCTCGGATTTTACTTGCTAAGATATAGACATAATATTTATGACCTTTTTCATTTACTTTTTCTCTATGGATTCCTGCCTGCGCAGGAATGACATCGCGACTTACTTCCTCATTTCATTAAACTTATCTACAACAGCACTATGCGTAACCGTTTTATCTTTAAAATAGGTAACCATTTGCTCTTTTTCTTCAACTGTTGCCTCAAGTTGATTTAAAATATTCATCAAATGCATTTTCATATGTCCTTCTTGAATTCCGCTTGTTGTTAATGCTTTTAATGCTGCAAAGTTTTGCGCCAAACCTGCAGTTGCAATAATTTGCATTAATTCCCTAGCCGATGGTTTTTGCAACATATCCAAAGATAATTTTGCCATCGGATGTAAAGCTGTTAATCCACCAACTGTTCCTATTGCTAACGGAATTTCAATCCAAAAGCGAAAAGTATCATTTTCTATTTCGCAGTGTGTTAAACTGCTATAACTTCCGTTTTTAGTTGCGTATGCATGTGCTCCTGCTTCTATTGCTCTAAAATCATTTCCTGTAGCTAATACGACTGCATCTATTCCGTTCATAATTCCTTTATTATGAGTAACTGCTCTATATGGTTCTATTTCTGCAATCTGAACAGCTTGTTTAAATTTCTGAGCAAATTGTTTCGGATTTTCTTCACCTAATTCATTAATCTTACAAGAAACTTCTGCTCTTACCAAACATTGCGGAACATAGTTGGATAAAATACTCATCACAATTTCAATATCTTCTTTTCTAAACGCTTTTGCTATTGCTTCTAAACACGAATTGATAAAGTTTGCTCCCATTGAATCTATGGTCTCAAACGTTGCGTGTAACTGAAAATAGTTGGCTAATTTATCTGTTTTATCAACCAGTTCGATATCTAAAATTCCACCACCACGTTTTTCCATGTTTTTAGTAATGGAAGCTGTGGATTTGAATAAATTTTCTTTTTGCTGATTAAAATAAGAAGTCAAATCTGCTTCATCTCCTTCAAACATAAAATGTACTTGTCCAGTTTTTATGGTTGAAATTACTTCGGTTTTAAAACCACCACGAGTACTCCAAAATTTAGCGACTTTAGATGCTGCTGCAACTACAGAACTTTCTTCCACAACCATCGGAATCACATAATGAGTATCATTAATTAAAAAATTAGGCGCAACACCATAAGGCAAGTAGAAATTTGAAATGGTGTTTTCAATAAAATCGTCATGCAACTGTTGCAGTTTTTCATCTGCATTCCAATACTGCTTTAGCATTTGTGTAATTTCTGGCTGCGAACTAAAATACTTTTTAGACAACCAATCAATCTTTTCTTGCTTGGTAAGTTTTGAAAATCCTGAAATAATTTTGGACATTGAATCGTTCTTTTTAAGAGTCACAAAGATAAATGAATGGAATGAAAATCACCTTACTATTCGATATTTCTAATTTTTTTAAGGTGGTTTTCGCTGATTTTTCCGTAAACTTGGCAAGATTTTATTTAAAATCTCTTTCCTTTAAAAAGGAAGAAAATAAAAAACTAACAATAATATTACAAAGATAATTATGGCAGAATCAGCAGTAAACCAAGAAGAAGGACCTCAAATGTTCGGACATCCAAAAGGATTATTTTATCTATTTTTCGCAGAGCTATGGGAACGATTTAGTTTCTACGGAATGAGAGCGTTATTAACGCTTTATATGGTTGAAGAAATATTCAAAGCACTAAGTGAGCGTGATACTGCAACTGCAGTTGTATATGCCTCCTATGGGTCAATGGTATATGCGTCAACTGTAATTGGTGGACAAATATCAGATAAAATTTTAGGAATGCGGAGCTCTATTTTCTTAGGCGGTATTTTAATGGCTATTGGACATTTTGTGTTAGCAGTTGAAAATGATATTGCTTTCTTTTTAGCATTGGCTTTTATTATTGTTGGAAATGGATTCTTTAAACCAAACATCTCAACCTTTGTAGGATCTTTATATAAAGATGGAGATGTAAGAAAAGATTCAGGATTTACCATATTTTATATGGGAATTAATATTGGTGGTTGGGTTGCACCATTACTATGTGGTTGGTTAGCTGTAAAATATGGTTATCATTATGGTTTTGGTTTAGCAGGCGTAGGAATGCTAACTGGATTAATTTTCTTCTGGAGTGGAATTAAGAAAAATATTTTTGGTGATAAAGGATTACCTCCAAATAAAGAAGTTTACGAAAAGAAAATTATGGGAGTTCGTCAAAAGCAACTAATTCCTATTATTTCAATATTATGTATACCTATTATTGCATATGTTTTAGCTTCTTACAAAGCAATCGCTGGTGGAGAATCATTTTTAGGTGACGAAACAATTGTAGGATTAATTTTTAAATTAATTGGTGTTGGTGTTATATTGTACTTAGGTAGCATCATGATGAAAGCTTCATTAGAAGAACGTAAAAAATTATTCATGGCAGTGCTAATTACTTTTTTCATGACCATGTTCTGGGGATTCCATGAATTGTCTGGATCTGTAATTACATTATTTGCTTCAAGAAATGTTTCGCTGGAAGGAATTATGACTGCAGCTCAAACAAACTCATTAAACTCAATGTTTATAATTATCTTGGCAATTCCAATTTCTTTATTATGGGCCTATTTGTCTAAAAAGAATTTAAACCCAAGAACTCCTTATAAATTTGGATTAGGATTGGTATTAGCTGGAATAAGTTTTTATATTTTATCTTTAAGTAAAGGAAGTGCAGATGAAAACGGAATGGTTCCTTTTGCTTATTTATTCATCATGTACTTAATTATTTCTATTGGTGAGTTATTTATGTCTCCAGTAGGATTGTCAAAAATCACAGATTTATCTCCTAAAAAAATCGTCGCATTTATGATGGGAATTTGGTTCTTATCTTCAGCTTACGCATTTCAAATTGTAGGTTTTATCTCTAAACAATTAGCTATTGAAAGTACAGATGCTAATGTTGGAGGATTAGACACTTTAGAAATATACACCGACGGATTTGCTTTGATTTCAACCTACGCTATTGGAGCTGGATTAGTAGTCTTAGTATTATCTCCATTGATGAAAAAATTAATGGGCGACGTACACTAATAAA
>JBLHOD010000137.1:0-4469 GCA_047622545.1 Polaribacter sp.
AAATTGAATATTTATATCGATATCTCTTAAATCGGAATTTAGATTCTTTTGCATTACTTCAAGAATCTTAAGTTCTGTAATGGCGGTTTTTTTTTCTGCATTCCAATTATTAATTTGCAAAGCTATGAGAATCCCTACCACTACAAGGATAATTTCTCCAATAGCGTATTTTAAATACTTTCCTGTTTTATTTTTTTCCATTAGGTCGTATCGTATTTTTCTAAAGAATTTTATCATTGGTTATAGCTAATTATAATGACATAGCTTTTTTTGTAAAGCCTAAATTTAATTTATTTAAAACTATTAGCGATTATAATGTGTTAAATATTTGATACCATTTCAAATGTAGCAGGGTATAATGAGGTGTAAATTATTAGATAACCAAATCACTCTTCTATAAATGATTCTTTAACCTAATTGAGAGGTTTAAAAATAGCTGAACTGAAGGAGAGTGATATGCCTATGGTTTAATTTTGATAATATTTTATAGATTGTTGTGCCTTTGTTACTTATTATTTATTTCTTTTGAAAGCATTTCGCCAAGTTTGTTTAGTATTTTTTGAGTTTCGATATAAGCATCTAGCAATAACCTTATATTAAAATATTTATTATCAACCATACTTTCAAATTGCATATCATTTAAAATAATTCTATTATCAATGTTAGAAAAATTACTTCGCCCTAATTTATTTGCGTAAGCAGAAAATTTTCCGTCTACTTCGCGAAGTGATATAAGCTTATAATAGCGTTTCATTAAAAAACGTTCATCGTGGGATTCTACAAAAAGAAGGTTGTCTTTAATTTTAGAGATAGCAGAGGGCAGCTCGTAAATTAAATTACGTAAAGAGTCTGATTTTATATGCGCTAGCCTTCCCATAGAAATGGCTTGTTCTAGAACAGATGTGTTTAGATTAAGTCGTGGGGATGGTATAATTTGATAAATTAATGAGTCTGTTTTAGTAATGCTTTTCTCTTTATAATTGTTTCCAGTCATTTTTAAAAATTGCAACAATGCGTGTAAAGTTTTATCTGCTGTATCAATTCCACTTTTTAGGAATACTTTATTTTGATTTGTTTCCAATAATAATCTTTTGGCAATTTCACGAGATTCAATATTCTGTATTCTTTCCGTATTCCAATTATTGATTTGAAGAGCAATCAAAATTCCAATAACAACAAGTACAATTTCTCCAATCGCATATTTAAAATACTTTCCAGTTTTATTTTCCATGAGCAGATTTTGACGAATTTTTCTAAAGAATTTTATCATTGGTTAGCGGTTGGTTATAATGAAGCACAACGGTCTCGACTATGAGTATTTGCGTGGGTCAGTACTTAACTTCGTAAATATATACCAAACTGAAAATCCACGAGAATTTTCAGAAGTAGGCGAAAACAAGCAATTACTTATAGCCATTGTTGTAGCACGTTTTAATTTGTTTTTTTAAATTCGTAAGGCGTAAACTCAATAAAATCATCAACACTTAGAGTTAAACCAATCACTTTATTGTTCTCGATCTTGAAAGGAATTTCTACAGTTCCCATAATTGGCATTGTGTAAGTACATAGATAATTGTCATTCTGTATATGTTCTAATTTACCAATTAAATCAGGATGATTTGAAAAGTATATATTTAATTTGTTCTCTTCCAATTTAATATTTATTTTTCCGTAAACTCCATTTTCGTAATCTCCTGTATAGGCATCAATATAGAAAGCTTGAGCTGTTATTTAACTTCACAATATGTTTTAGAGAATAAATTTTATTGTTTTTATTTAATTCATCCGCTTTAAAGTCTTTTAATGAAGTGTAACTATAGTCCTTGTATGGAAGTGACAAAAAGGCATCTCGAATTTCATAAGTTAGATCATCATTAACAGCATCAATTTTTGTCCATTTGTCTTTTACAATTTATTTTAAGGTGTTGAACTCAATTTCTTTTACGTGTTTGTCTGATGCTGCAATTGCATAAAATAGTTTACCAAGACTTTGGTAAAACACCAATAATGTATCTTGTGATGGTTTCATTGTAAATTTATTTATCAAATCAAATTTATATTATTCTATAATGTTAAGGTATGATATAAATAAGTGTTTTAGAAATGAAATGAGTTTTTTATATTTAATTAACGGTATCATTTTACTTAAAAAGGATTATTAAAGACTAAAATCATTCAATTACTTGCTTCACGCTTCCACATTCTAGCATTGCATCACCAAAATATGGATTCAATACCTTTTCTTCTTTACTCAACCAAAAAGCACCTTTATCTGTATTAGCCATAGGGCAAAACTGACTGTATACTTTTTCTTGGATTCCGAAAGTTTCTATAGTTTTAATGAAGTAGTTAGATAAATTTATAAAGTAATTTCTCTGCTCTTTTATATCAGAAGTATTAGAAATTGAAATACTTGAGGCTTTGATTTCTTCTTGAAAAGACATCCATTTGGTATGTGCGTTTTTATCTTTTAATAACTTCATATTTACGTTGGCTAAACTCTGTAAAACATTTTTTGCTTCTGCTAAAGTATTATTTGAATCATCTTTAACCAAAGCATCTTTTAGTTTGATGTAAGAATTAAAAACTGTTTTTAATTGATTTTGAAAATCTGTTGATACTTTTATTCTTTGATTGACTTTAGAAAGTTTTTCATTATTTACAGAAGCAGTTGTTTCCATTCCAAGATGACCTTCGTGTCCAGTCGTTGTTTTTCCACCACTTTTATTCATCATCGATTTTTTGCCTTGCAATTGGGCAGAAGCATCAATTGTAAATGTTCCGTTGGTAACAATTTCATCTCCATAATTTAGACCATCAACAACTTCGTATTGTTCTCCAATTTGATTTCCAATGGTTATTTCTTTCATTTTAAAAACCGACTCCGTTTTGCTAGTTTTTATATAAACAACAGAGCGTTTTCCTGTCCATAATATTGCAGAAGCCGGAATCATCACTACTTGTTTCTTTGCAGAAATAGTTCCTTTAATTTTTCCTTCTACAAACATTCCAGGTTTTAAATCGCCAGCTTCATTATCAAGAACAACTCTTAATTTTACAGTTCTTGTTTTGGTGTCTAAAATAGGATCTATAAATGTTACTTTTCCTTTAAATTCTTTATTAGCAAAAGCTTTGGTTGTTATAGCAACTTCTTGTCCTTTTTTAAAGAGATCTATTTGGTTTTCATACACATCAAAATTTGCCCAAACAGTACTTAAATTTGATACTTTAAAAATGGGTTTTCCATCCATAATATGAGCGCCTTCACTAACAGAAATTTCAGTAACTACACCAGAAACATGAGAATAGATTGTAAAACTCGTTTTTATTTTTCCGGTTTTTAAAACTTCTTCTAACTGAGCATCATGGATTTTCCAATTTTTAAATTTGTTATACACAGCTTTGTAAAGTTGAGGTTGTGTTTCTCTTAAACTATATGTTGTTAATAATTCTTGTTGTGCAGTTGTTAACTCTGCTGAGTATATTTGTGCAACAGCCTGGCCTTTAGTTATTTTTTCTCCTAAAGAGTTTACATATAATTTTTCTATTCGTCCATTAAAATGAGCAGGTTGTACAGCCGAATTGTCTTCGTTTTCTACAATTCTTCCTGATAGTTTCATCGCTTTGTTTTCTGTGTTACTTTTTCCAATAATTGATGTTCTAACATTTGCCAACGCCATCGCATTTTTTGTCAGCTTAAATTCATTGGCATTTAATCCATCTGCACTTGTTTCTGCAGGAATTAAATCCATCCCACAAATCGGACAATCACCAGCTTCTGGTTGCATTATTTGTGGATGCATTGAGCAAGTCCACATTTGATTCGTTTCCGCTATTTCATCATGAATATGTTCTTGTTTGTTAGAGGAATTTCCAAAAAGAAACCAACCAATGACTAATCCAATAACTAATATTCCTATATAATTTATATATTTTTTCATGTTTGTTATTTTATTGGTTTACTGTAAAAGGAAAACGTAGTGTTACTTTGCCCCAGGCAAGAGAAATACTACCCTCAGTTTCACTATTTTTCTGTATTCTATATTCTAAATGCTCAGTTGTTTTATCTGAAATACTAGGTGTTACTTTAAATCTAAGGACATCATCTTTTGCATCATATTCATCTTTACCATGTTGATCCCAATTTTTATTAATCATTATTGTCCAATTTTCTTTAGATGGAATGGTAAAAAAACCATATTTTCCTTTAGGAAGAACCTTGTCATTTATTACTAAATCTTTATTGGTTTCTAACCAAGTTGCATTATGTGCACCAGCTTGCCAAACCGCATCATAACCAACTAATCCACCAAAAATAATTCTGCCTCTAACACCTGGAGAAGAGTAATCTAGATGAATATGTGCATCTCCAATCATTGCCATTGCAGATGTATGTGGACTTAATACTTTCTTTTTGGGTGTTTTGTCTTTTACAGAAGTTGTAACATGGTTTTCATGTTCGTTTTTGT
>JBLHOD010000138.1:0-4447 GCA_047622545.1 Polaribacter sp.
ACCGATAATTAAACATTTTATTCTTTCTGCCATTGTTGTTTTAATTTTATGATTGCAAATGTATTTTTTTTAAACTATTTCCTAAAGGATATTATATGATAAATTAAAATAGTTTTATAATAAAAACTAATAGTGTTTAAAATTAGTTCTTTGGAAGTATTCTAACAATTCCTAATTGCTCAATTCCTGCATATAAATAACCGTCATTTCCTTGTTCAATAGAACGAATTCTACCTAAACCTTCTAAGATTTTTTCTTCTTTAATCACTTTTCCATTTTTTAAAGTACAGTAAGATATATATTGAAATTTTAATGATCCAACTAATAAATTACCTTTCCACCCAGGATATTTATCTGTATTAATAAAAGCCATTCCGCTTGGAGCAATTGAAGGCGTCCATTGATGTAAAGGTTGTTCCATTCCTGGCAAAGCAGTTTTATCTGTGAATTTTGTTCCACTATAATTGACTCCATAACTTATTGTTGGCCAACCATAATTTTTCCCTTTTTGTATGATGTTAATTTCATCTCCACCTTTCGGCCCGTGTTCATGAGCCCAAATTTCTCCAGTAAAAGGGTTGATTTCCATTCCCTGCGGATTTCTATGTCCGTAACTATAAATTGCTGTTTTAGCATTTTTTACGTTTACAAACGGATTGTCTTTCGGGATTTTACCATCATCATGCAAACGATAAATTTTACCACAATCTTTAGTAATATCTTGCGGATTCACATCTCTATCTCCTCTATCACCAACACTAAAAAAGAGGTATCCGTTTTTATTAAAAGCAATTCGAGAACCAAAATGTTGACCTCTTTTAGAATTTGGACTTGCCTTATACAACACTTCTTGATTAATTAATTTATTATTGTTTAATCTTGCTCTCATCAAGGTTGTATTTGCTCCATCACCAACTCCACTAGCAGACGCATATGTAAAATAGACCCAACCATTTTTCTTATAATTTGGATGTAATTCTATATCCATTAAACCACCTTGACCTTGTACCTTTATTTTAGGAAGTCCAGTAATATTCTGCTTTTTTCCATCTTTAAAATGAGTTAACGTCCCGCTTTTTTCTGTTATTAACATAGAATTGTCAGGTAAAAAAGTAAATCCCCATGGAATAGATAAATCTGGAACAACCAATTCGTATTCTTTACTTTCTTGAGGTTGTACGTTGCTTTGTTTGATAAAACTAAACAGTAAAACACACATTATTAGTACTCCAAAAATTGCTTTTAAACTTTTCATTTTGTTGTTTGTTTTTAAGATAGAAATGCTTTACAATATAGAAATAATATAGTATGTTTGCAATCCGAATATTTGAGGTGTAGTCTCTTGATTTTTTTCAAGATAAATAACATTACAAATTTCAAATTTCGGGGTGTAGCGTAGCCCGGTCATCGCGCCTCGTTTGGGACGAGGAGGTCGCAGGTTCGAATCCTGCCACCCCGACAAAACCTTACTTTTTTAAGTAAGGTTTTTTATTTTTAAAAAATGTAAAAAATAATTTGTCAATATCAGAAATGATAATATATTTGCCACGCTTAAAAATAAGCAAAAGCCGATGTAGCTCAGCTGGCTAGAGCAGCTGATTTGTAATCAGCAGGTCGGGGGTTCGAGTCCCTTCATCGGCTCTTAAAAGTCCTTTCGAAAGAAAGGACTTTTTTTATGCTTAAACTTGAATGAATTTTAGTTAAATTTGCTCTCAATTATCACACATAAACAATCGTATCATTATGCTTATAATTGGAATTGCTGGAGGAACAGGAAGTGGAAAAACTACTGTTGTCAATAAAATAATACAAGAACTTCCTACAGACGAAGTTTGTGTTATTTCTCAAGATTCTTACTACAAGGCTACAGATAGCTTGAGCTATGAGGAACGAACAAAAATAAATTTTGATCATCCTAGAGCAATCGATTTCGAATTAATTATTGAGCATTTAAAGAAATTAAAAGCAGGCAAGACTATTAACCAGCCAATATATTCTTTTGTTACACATAACAAAACCATAGATGTTGTTAAAACGCACCCAAGGAAAGTAATTATTGTAGAAGGAATTTTAATTTTTAATAATGAAGAATTAAGAAACCTTTTTGATATTAAAATCTTTGTTCATGCCGATACAGATGAACGATTGATTAGAAGAGTTCGAAGAGATATTAATGAGCGTGGTAGAGATATAAACGAAGTT
Organism: Polaribacter sp.; assembly: GCA_047622545.1. Classification (GTDB taxonomy): domain Bacteria; phylum Bacteroidota; class Bacteroidia; order Flavobacteriales; family Flavobacteriaceae; genus Polaribacter. The sequence goes on from JBLHOD010000138.1 coordinate 2,203, forward strand.
TTAAGTCGTTATCAAGACACCTTAAAACCGATGCATCAACAATTTATTGAACCAACAAAGAATTTTGCAGATATTATAATTCCTAATGACAGACATAATAATGTTGCTATAGATATAGTCAGAACTGTTATAAGCAATAAATTATAATGACCTTTAAACAGTTAAAACAAAATCAGTTTGTTAAATTTTTTACCAACAGGTATGTAATTATATTAATTGTATTTTGTGTTTGGATGTTGTTTTTTGATGAAAATTCTTATCTTATCCACAGAGAATTTAATAAAGAGATAGATGAGTTAGAAACCGCTATCGATTTTTACAAAGAAAAGATAGAAGAAGATAAATTAACCATAAAAAGTTTAAAAGATTCTTTACAAATAGAAAAATTTGCCCGAGAAAAATATTTAATGAAGAAAGAAAATGAAGACATTTATATTATAGAATTTGATACCATAAAGAAATAATGAGTTCAACGTTATTTAAACATTTTAATACTACTTCTGCAGCAGCTTGGAAACAAAAAATTCAGGTTGATTTAAAAGGTGCTGATTATAACGAAACGCTTTTATGGAAAACCGATGAAGATATTGTTGTAAAACCATTTTACACAAAAGAAGACAGAAAAAACAGTTCGACAAAAGAAACGAAGTTTAAATTCAATATTTCTCAATCTATTTTTATTAATGATGAACAAACAACAAATTACATTGCGATAAACGCTATAGAGAAAGGCGCAGATGCAATTGAATTCATTGCTGATAAAAAGTTCGATTATAAATCATTACTAAAAAAAATAGATAGAAAACAAACAACACTTTATTTTAGGTTTCATTTTTTAGATGCTTCATTTATTAATGAAGTTTCTAATTTTATCGACTCAAAAAACTGTTATATTCAAGTTGATATAATCAACAACCTGGCTCAAACTGGCAATTGGTTTAGCAATTTAAAATCAGATCATTCTGAGTTCGAAAATATTATAACTAATTGCAAAAATTCTGTTGGAGTTGATGCTACTTTATATCAAAATGCTGGAGCAACCATTACACAACAATTAGCCTACACTTTAGCGCATGCAAACGAATACCTTAATCACTTCGGAAAAGATATTGCTCATAAATTTCATTTTAATTTTTCAATTGGAAGCAATTATTTTTTCGAAATCGCTAAAATAAAAGCATTTAAAATCCTTTGGAAATCACTCTTAGAAGAATATGATACTAAAAAAGTGAATGCACATATTTTTACGCAACCAACATTAAGAAATAAAACTATTTACGACTATAATGTAAATATGTTAAGAACAACATCAGAATGCATGAGTGGTGTTTTAGGCGGAGCAAATACGATTAATAATTTAGCTTACGATGCTGTTTTTCATAAAAAAAATGAGTTTGGAGAACGAATTTCTAGAAATCAATTGCTAATTTTACAACAAGAAAGTTATTTAGAAAGCGCAAATACATTTGCAAATGGCTCTTATTATATAGAAAGTATTACCAATCAATTAGCAGAAAAAGCATTACAAATATTTAAAGACATTGAGAAGTCTGGCGGGTTTTTAAAACAATTAAAACAAGGTGTAATTCAACGAAAAATCACAGAAAACGCTAGTAAAGAACAAGATAAATTTAACTCAAATAAAATCGTATTATTAGGTACAAACAAGCAACTTAACAAAAATGATATGATGAAGAGTGAAATTGAAATTTATCCGTTTGTAAAAATAAAACCAATCAAAACATTGCTTTCTCCTATAATAAAAAAACGATTAGCTGAAGCTATTGAAAAAAAGAGAGTAAACGCTGAATAAAGGTATTATGGAAAAAGAAGAATCAGTAATTAAATATGAAATCCGACAAACAAACCTAAAAAAAGTTGTAAAAAAATTAAAAAAGAAAATACCTTATTTTATTTTTATTTTTATTTTTTTTGGAATTGCTCTTATAATTTTATTAGAGGGAGTCTTAAACAAGTTTTTAGGCAATAATAGCTACAATTTAATTCTCATTATTAGTGCTTTTTTTATTTTATTAAGTTTAGGATATATAATAATGATGTTATTAAAGATTAAGAGTTTTAATAAAGAAATTAAATCTTTAGGAGAAAAAATGTATCATAAAATGAAGCTCTAAGATTAAAAAAATGAGTAGAAAGAACATTCAAAATATCTCATTAAGCAGTACTGAAAATCAAACTGAAAAAGCTTTTTTTCATGAAGATTTTGTAGCTGGAATTCCGCCCT
>JBLHOD010000139.1:0-4444 GCA_047622545.1 Polaribacter sp.
GCTTCGGCAACCTCATCAAATGATTTTCCTGTTTTAGCTGATTTATTTTTGATAATTTCATTCAGTCGTTCTGTTCCTGTTGCTCCTGGTAAAACGTTGTTTACTGTAATTCCGAATTCTCCCAATTCATTTGCCAAGGTTTTAGACCAACTTGCTACAGCTCCACGAATGGTGTTTGAAACCCCTAATCCATCTAACGGTTGTTTTACAGAAGTTGAAATAATATTGATTATTCTACCAAAACACTTCGATTTCATAAACGGAACCAACGCTTGTACCAACACATGATTGCATTTTAAATGCTGTGTAAAAGCGCTTTCAAATTCATCTAATGTTGCATTAAAAACCGGACCTCCAGCTGGACCTCCTGTATTGTTTACCAAAATATGAAACTCTAAATTGCTGGCTTCTAATTTTGACTTTAGCTCTTGTGGATTCGAAAAATCAGCAACTATATATGAGTGCTTTTGATTGTTATTTGGCAATTCAGACAAGACCGCTTTTAATTTTTCTTCATTACGAGAAATCAAAGTTACATTCACTCCTTCAGCTGCCAATCCAATAGCAGATGCTTTTCCAATACCTTGTGTGCTTCCACACACTAGTGCGTTTTTATTATCTATGTTTAAATTCATTCTTTACAAATCTTTTGATTAATTTCTTTAGCTATATTTTTATATCCATATTTTTTAGCACTTGTTACATCTTTACAAGCTAAATCGGTTTGATTATTTTTCAGAAAAGCTAACGCTCTGAAATAATATATTTCTCCATTTTCTTTTTCAAAAGTATTAATTACATAAGTATAATCTTCAATTGATTTAGCACTGTTTTTTGTAAAAGAATATGCATAAGCTCTATTTAATCTTGCAATTTTATTATCTGGCTCTATAGATATAATTTTTGCAAACGTTGTTATTGCTTCATCCCATTTTTGAAAACTACTTTCTATCTTTCCTTTTTCCATCAAATAATAAATACTTGATGGAGATATTACCAAGAGATCTTCATACCCTTTTTCTACTTCTTTAAACTTTTTTAACTGTATTAAAGAGTCAACTCTTTTTAAAATGATTTTCTCTGCAGATTGCAATTTACCTACGGGAGACGAATCGTTATAATTATCGAAAATTGCTGATTGATTGTTGTGATACTTAGCGCTATCCATGTATACCTTAGCACTATCTATCATTTTTAATTTTCTGTAAATTAGTGATTTCTGATAAAAAGCATCTCCAATCAATTGATGTTTTGCATTAATTACTCGATTCAAATCTTTTTTCGCATAATTTAAATCTCCCAAATCAATAATTGACAAAGCTCTCCAATAATACAAATCTATATTAAGGGGGTTAATTTTTATCCCATTATTATATATATTTACTGCTCTTTGGTGCTGCCCTTTTTCTGCATAGATCTGTCCTAATTTTCGATAAGGTGTTGAATTTTGACTTTTATTTTTCTCAACATTTGTCCAAAGTGATAAATCAGTCTTCCAAATACTTGAACGTTGAAACGATTTTATGCCCAATGAAATTAAGAAAATCCCCAAAATAATATAAACTCCATTTTTTAGTGTTTTAGCATTTGTTATCAAAGCATTTATTAAAACGCTTAGAGCAACAAACACTCCAATAATTGATAAATACATATATCTTTCAGCAAAAAAAGTAGCCGAGAAGGAAGTAACATTAACAACAATTGCAATGTTTATCACAAAGAACAGGATTCCAAAAACCCAAAGCCTTTTACTTTCTTTCTTTAGCTTTCTATAAACAATCCAGCAAAGCACAGCAATTATAACAATCCATAAAGGTGAAATTAAAAAAGAGAAATCAATGAATTTATTTGCTCCAGATCTATATGGATATCCATAAAAGAAAAAGAAATCATTAGCTATAAATGATTTTTTTATATATAAAAAAACAGAATAACTACTGATACTAATTTTCTCATACCAAGTGTAATAACTATTAAATTCTAAATTTGCACTGGCGACATCTCTAGATAATAAACTTACTATTCCGATAACAATGGATCCAATAAAAAAAGGAATTTTTTCAATAAACACTTTAATGGTTAGCTTTCTTCTAACTAAATAATCTAAGGAAAATAGTACAAAAGGGAAAACGATTGCTGATGCCTTAGACAAAAGGGAAAGAACAAAAAACAACAACGTAAGCCAAAAATATTTTTTCTCGTTACTATTATTAGAAATATATTTCAGATAGCTTAAAGTAGATAGTAAAAAAAAGAAACTAAACAAGAGTGTACTTCTAGTAGAAATCCAACCTAACAATTCTCCCTGAAAAGGATGAATTGCAAATACTGCCACCACAAAAAAGTTTAAAATTTTTCTGTTTGGAGAAATCTTACCTATTAGGAAATAAACAAGAATAATATTAAAACCATGTAAGAATAAATTCGTGATATGCGGGATCAATGAGTTGTTTCCGAACGTATAATATTCGATACCAAAACTAAGAGATGCTAATGGTTGATATGATTTCACATAATAACTAGAAAAGTAGTTTTTAATGCTTTGCCAAGAAAAATTTAGCACATCCTGATTGTTTGTAATTTGTTGATTATCATCCCAATTAAGATACTCTCCTCCTAAAGACTGAAAAAACACCAAAACTGTAATGCTTAAAATAAAAATTAAAGGGAGTTTATTTTTTATGTTCATATTCTAAATTTTATTATAACATTTTTTTAATCTTTACTGCTTTTTCGAGGTGATCTAATTTATGAGTTAAAATTCACCATTCTGCAGCTTCCATCAATAAAGTTGGGTTATCGTTTTTGTTGGCAAAGAACGCCTAAAAAGACAATCCTACGTTTTCTCCTTTGTTCGCAATTTTATCGTTACAAACTTCTATAATTTTTTGCTTAATTAGTTATTCATATTGAATGCATATATTTTTAGCTTCGGTAAAGAAACGTAGTGCTTCAAAACCTCCTTCTCGTCCAACTCCAGATTCTTTTGCACCACCAAATGGAGTGCGTAAATCTCGCATCATCCACGTATTTACCCAAACAATTCCAGTTTGTAATTGTTTAGAAAACTGCATTGTTCTGTTTAAACTATTTGTCCATAATGTTGCTGACAAACCATATTTTACATCGTTTGCTAATTGTAATGCTTCTTCATCCGATTTAAAAGACATAATCGTTACAACAGGTCCAAACACTTCTTCTTGATTGATGCGACACGAATTATCTTCTACTTCAATTACTGTTGGCTGTAAATAATAACCCTTTTCATATCCAGGAACAGTTACTTCCAAACCTCCACACAAAACGTTACCCCCTTCATCTTCAGCAATTTTAATATAGCCTTCTACTTTCTCTAAATGTGGTCTAGAAACCAAGGCTCCAATATTTGTGTCTACTTCTGATGGATGCCCAACTTTTAATTGTTTTACTTTCTGCACAAAATCTATTTTGAATTTTTCATAAATAGTCTCTTCCACAAAAATCCTACTTCCACATAAACAAATCTGACCTTGATTAGCAAAAGAAGATCGAACCGTAGTTTCTAGCATCTTATCGTAATCACAATCTGCAAAAATAATATTAGGATTTTTACCGCCTAGTTCTAACGATAACTTTTTAAACATCGGCGCTGCAACTCTAGCAATATGCGCTCCTGTCTGTGTTCCTCCTGTAAAAGAAATTGCTTTGATATTTGGATGCTCTACAATTGCTTGACCTGTTGTTGTTCCTAAACCATGAACAATATTCAAAACGCCCTTTGGGAGACCAGCTTCCGTACAAATTTCTCCTAATAAGAACGCTGTCATCGGAGTTACTTCACTCGGTTTCGCAATAACGCAGTTTCCTGCTGCAATTGCTGGCGCAATTTTCCAAGTAAATAAATACAACGGTAAATTCCAAGGAGAAATACATCCTACAACCCCTAAAGGTTGACGTAACGTAAAATTAACAGCATCTAAACCAACACTTTCATGCGATTCTGATGCAAACTGTGTAATCGCGTTTCCGAAGAAACGAAAATTACTTGCTGCTCTTGGAATATCAACAGCTTTAGCCAACGAAATTGGCTTTCCGTTATCTTTAGACTCAGCTTTTGCAAAACGCTCTAAATTGGCTTCTAATAAATCTGAAATCTTAATTAAAATTCTACTACGTTCTTCTAGTGTTGTATTTGACCAACTTGGAAACGCTTTTTCTGCTGCTTGACAGGCTTGCTCAACATCTTCTGAGGTTGAATTCGGAATTTGCGAATATACTTCTCCGTTTGCAGGATTGTAGTTGTCAATCCAATTATCTTTAATTGGATTATTGAAGTTGCCGTTTATGTAGTTTTGAATGTTCACGTTACTTCTTTTCTAAATTTATAAATATGTCTAAAGAATTTAATCATCTAGCTTTTCTTATAAGCAGTCACTTTAATTTCCACTACCAAATCTGGATGTGG
>JBLHOD010000140.1:0-4434 GCA_047622545.1 Polaribacter sp.
CTTGCGTAAATATTGTTTTTTTCTTCAAAAGAAGTTACTGTAAAAACTTCTTCTGGACTCATAATAGAATACCGTTTATCTACTCCTGCTCCTTCAAAAAGTTTAATTACTTTTCGTTGAAAACGGGCATCCTGATCTTGCATCCAGAGTTTTACAAACGGAATAATATCTTTTGTTTCTCTATAGTATTTTGGTAGTTGTTTTGCTACAGATGTAATTTTTACTTTCATATTATTTTTGAATTATCCATTGAAAACGAAATGCCCATTTCCATGATACTTTTGGTTTTACCTGAATTTTTTCTGAAAGACTTATCAAGTCTTTGCGTTTAAATCCTCTTAAAACAGATGTTAATCCGTCTTCAATAATCATTTTATTTTTAATGAAAACAGACAACAACATAAATAAATAATACGCCAATTTATTTCTGTGTAAGTCGTTTACAACAATGGCTTTTTTTATTTGCTTTAAAGTATCAGATAAAAATGAAACCAATTGCTCTTCTTTAAAATGATGCAAAAACAATGTTGCCAACACCACATCAAATTGTCTGCTTTTAAATTCATTAGAAAAAATATCTTCCGTTTTAAAAGTTAGTTCTGGGTATTCTATTGATAATTCGTTTGCATATTCTATTGCGGTTGGATTTGCATCAATTCCTAACAACGTCATTTTATAACCATTTTTCCTTCCAAATTTTGCTACATCTCGTAAAATATCTCCATGACCACAACCAATATCAACAATAGTTAATTCGTCTTGTTTTGGATGATTTTTCAACACTGATTTCAATGCGTTTACGGTAACTAAATTTCCTCCTAACCAACGATTAATGTTTTCCAATTTATCTAAGGTGTCACGAAGTAAATCGCCGCCTATAGAAAAATCGTCCATCAATTCTTCTTTATCTGTTCTATTTTTTGTGCTGATAAAGAAATCCATTATGTTTTTATGCTTTTACCGTGTGTTTGTCTAATAATAATTGGCAATAAAAAAGGGAGTTTTTTTAAAACGTGTAATAAAACCGCTGCTATCCGATCGTTTCTAAATAGCATTGCTATAAAATGCCCCATTTTTAAACGCCATTTAAAATTTTTATTCCATTCTCTAAGGTACTTTTTTTCAAGTTCCTTTCTTGTTTTTATTTTTTTATCTAAAAAATCTAAAATTAACGTTGATGCAATTTGAGCGCTCTGAATAGCCATACTCATTCCATTTCCACAAAGAGGATGGATCATTCCTGCAGAATCTCCACACATCAACATATGATTTTCAATAGGGTTTTTTGTTTCAAAAGAAATTTGACTAATCGTTAATGGGTTCTCAAAAACAGCTTCTGAATTCTGAAACATTTCTTTTAAAAAGTGGTTTTTAAAAACGACTTGCTCTTGAAAAGCATCAATATCTTTATATTGTTTAAAAGATGAAAAACTGGTGATATAACACAAATTAATTGTGCTATTTTCAACTTTTGAGACTCCGCAATAGCCACCTTTAAAATTGTGAAGTGCTACTACATTTTCTGGAAACTCTCCTTTAACATGAATTTTAACTCCTAAATAAGGTGATTTTTTTTGAATAAATTTTCGCTCCATTTTAACATCTAATAAAGAACGTTTTCCAAAAGCTCCAATAACAATTTTTGAAGTAAATTTTTGATTTTCTTTAGTTTCTGTTGAAAAGAAATCATTTTTAAAACCGACATTTATAACAGAATCTTGTAAAATGGAGACTCCATTTTCTTTCGCTTTTTCTGATAAAATAGAATCGAATTGATAACGAGAAATTCCGAATCCTCCTAATGGTAATTTTGCAGAAATTAACTTATTGTTTGTTGTAGAGAGTTGAAAATTATCAATTTTAACAGCACCAAAATCAAACGGATTAATGTCTAAAAACTCTAAATATGGTAAAACCTCATTAGAAATATACTCGCCACAAACCTTGTGTTTTGGGTATTCATTTTTTTCTATTAATAAAACCTTTTTATTAAATTTAGATAAATGAATTGCATTACATAAACCCGCTAAACCACCACCAATTATAATAACATCAGCAATGAAATTGCTTTTTGTATGATTAGCAGTGTGAATACTTTTCTCCATTTATTTTAATAATTCTGCGAGTTCTTTTCCTACTAAACTCCCAATTGCTATTCCCATTCCGCCCAAACGAACTCCGCAAAAAACATTAGCACTAATTGGTTTTACAATTGCTTTTTTCTGATTTCCAACACCCATTATTCCGCTCCAAGAGTGTTCAATTTCAAAAGAAATATTTGGTAGAATAGTTTCTTGTAAAATGGTTTTTAACTGGTTTTGAATAATTTCTGTTTGTCCAAAATCGGTGGTTTCTTCTGTTTTAAAGTCGAGGTTTCTTCCTCCTCCAAATAGAATTCTATCATCAATATTTCTAAAATAATAATAGCCTTTTTCTAAATGAAAAGTTCCTTTTATGTGTAAGTTTTCTATTGGTTTGGTAATGATCACTTGCGCCCTTGCTGGCTGAACATTTTCTTGCAATAATTGTTTTGCAAATCCATTAGTAGCTATAAAAAGCTTGTTGGTGTTAAACTCAATTTGGTTGGTTTTTACGAAAACTGAATTTGTGTTTTCTGAAAAGCTTTCTACTGCAACATTGTTCAGTATTTTTATTCCTGCTTGTTGAGTTTTAAGCAATAATTCTGAAACCATTTTTCCAGTATCTATTTGACCTTCAAACTGATTTACAATATAGTTTGGTTGAATTTTTTCAAAGTTGAACGTATTATTAGAAACCGAAAAAACATCATCTTTAAAGACAGGATTTAAAAGCGTATTAATTTCATTTTTTTTAGACAGACACTCGTTATAAAATGCTTCATCTTGAAATAACTCAAATCCTTTATTTTGTTGAAAACCAATGTTTTTATCTCCTAAGTTTTGTCTTAACAACTGTAAGCCGTCCCAACGTTTTTTTACCAAATTAAAAACCTCTTCTTCAGTATGTGTTTTTAAATCGTCTATCAATTCTGACAAACTCCCAAAACAAGCAAAACCCGCATTTTTAGAACTTGCCCCTTGAGGTAACATTCCTTTTTCTAATACTAAAATATTCGCTTTTGGATGGTTTTTTTTGAGCTCTAGCGCGCAATTTAAACCTACAATTCCGCTCCCAACAATTGTAAAATCTACATTGCTAAACCATTCTTTTATTTCCCAATAACTAAAGTTCATTTCCTAAATATTTTTTTCGAAACACAAACTATTAACAACGCCTTCATATTGTCCATAATTTATTTGCATTCGTTTATACTTGCCTTTATGATATAATTTAATCGCATCTACTTGTCGTTCTCCTGTTTCTAAAATACACTTTTTATAGTTTAATTCTTTTGCCCAGGTTTCTAGTTCAATCAAAATTTTAGAGGCAATTCCTAAACCTCTTTGCTTATTGCTTACATACATTCTTTTTATTTCAACTCGATTAGTATCAAAATGTTTGATGGATCCACAGCCAACAGGTTTCTCATCAACATAAGCAACAACAACATGTTTTATTACATCAATACCATTAAATTGATTGTAAAAATCATGATCTTCTCCATCGGTAATTTTTAAAGATGCATCTAACTTTTCTACCAATTTGATAAAGTCAACGTTTTCTGAATTTGTTCTTTTTATCTCCGTTTTCATTTTTAATACTAAAAAACGCTGCGCGTTAAAAGTCAAATTTTAATTGTACTAATACAGGTTCTTTTTTTTCTGTGTTTAAGTTACCGAAAGATAATCCTAATAATCGAACTGAGTTTTTAAGCTTTTCTTGATATAGTAATTCTTTTACTATCGGAAAAAATTCTTCTTTTGTTTGCATAAAAAAAGCAACCGTTTTACTTCTCGTTTGCTGTGTAAAATCGCTATATTTTATTTTAAGTGTAATGGTTTTTCCTTTTGTGTTTGACTTCATCATTCTTCTTTCAAGCTCAATAGCAATCATATCTAATCGCTCTAACATAAAGATTTCTGATGAAATATTTTTATTAAATGTTCGTTCAGCTGCTATAGATTTTCGAATGCGATTTGCTTTGACTTCGCTATTGTGAATTCCTCTTACTATATGATAATAGTGTCCGCCAGATTTACCAAATAATGTGATTAATTCTTCTTGTGATTTTTGTTTTAAATCGATGCCTTTAAAAACTCCATGATTGTGCATTTTTGCTGCAGTAACTTTTCCAACTCCATAAAATTTATTGATAGATAAGTCTTCTAAAAATGGAATTACCTCTTCAGGGTTTACCGTTTTCTGTCCGTTTGGTTTGTTAATATCAGAAGCAACTTTTGCTATGAATTTATTGATAGAGATTCCTGCCGAAGCACGTAATTCTAATTCGTCAAAAATACGTTGTCTAATTTCTTCGGCTATTAAACTTGCAGACGGATTTCCTTTTTTATT
>JBLHOD010000141.1:0-4409 GCA_047622545.1 Polaribacter sp.
TTCCTCCACTTCGGTCGGAATGACAAAACGTTTTTGTGTTTTATATCTAAAAAATATAATCAGAGATTATCCCATTTTGCCATCACCATCAATGTCTTTAGAAAGATGAGTTTCTAAAGCGATTAGTGTTTTACGAAGTAAATCTTTTGTATTTTCTAATTCCTTTTCTATTTGCAGAACTCTATCCTCTAAGCTGTCGGCCTTTTTTTCTTGTTTTTGTATTTCGTCTTGTTGCATTAAATCCCAAAAAATTCCCATAATTTATATATTAATAATTAGTATTAAATTTATTTTCTTACTTGTCATTCCTGCGTAGGCAGGAATCTATTTTGAAATGTAAAAGTGGATTCCGCATCAAGTGCGGAATGACAAAGTAATCTGTTTTCCACAAGTAATTATTTTGAAATATGTCTAAGAATTTAATCATTAAAAATAGGTATTAAGTGTTTCTTTTGTCCTGTCATTTGCCAATGACTTAATGAAGTCGGAATGTTACCAATACTATTTAGTGTGTCAAAAAAATCTTTGGTCACAAAGGTCTTTCCTTGCAATTCCTGTATTCTTGCATAATCAGCCAACGCGCTTTCTAATAAATACTTTCCAGTAATATAACTAGATCCATAGCCAGGTTGACGTAAATACAAATGTTGCTCAAAAATTAGGAGTTCCTTTTCGGTTTTCATCCAGCCTCTAGGTGTATATTCACTATGAATTCCACCAGCTTGCTCCATCGTCATTTCGTTTGCATGCGCATATAAAGAACCTAAGCCTCTCGCAGCACGTTGGGCAATCATAATGTAAACAATTTCTTTGCTTCTTGGGCTATCATCATACAAACCAGCTTGCATAAACATCTCTTCAACTGCTGTTGCTGTTCCTTCGTTTCTAGAATCGAAAATATTATACAATAATGGCTCTCTTCGTATTTCACTTTTATGAGGTTCAGTATCCATTCTTGCCAGTTCAAACCAATGGTAAAAATGCGAGTACAACGGACGTGCATCATAATGTTGTCCGATAGAGAAAAAATTACGTTTTTCTTTTGGAATATAAGCTCCTAAATGTTCGCGTAAAGCAGGTTCAAAATAGGGCTTTACCGTAACAATATCTTGATCTTTTAAAAAACGCATTAAACTAACTGCAGAGGCTTCCGACATTTTATTGTACGCTTTTTCAGAATTAGCAGCTTTCAATTTTGGGAGCTTTCTGTTTCTGTGTTCTTCTAGTTTAAGCGCAGTCCAAGCACGTGCCAATTCGCGTTTTAAGATCATGACTTCGTCTTCCCAGGTTAAGGGCACTAAGTGTACGTTTTGTAAATACCAAGTGTAGTTTTCTTTCCCAATACCAGATGCACCTGTTTTAGATGTTGACTCTGTTGTTAACCAGTTAGCAAAATCATTGGTAGAGCTAATAGCAGTATCAATAACCGCCATAATTTCTGCATCGTTTTTTATGCCTTCTTTTTCTTTAAGGCCTTTAAGTTCTTTACTTTGGTTTTTAATATCACGAATTCCTGCTATCCATAACTCTTTGGCGTTACCTGTTAAGTTCTGTTTTGCCTGTGTATTTAAAGAAGGAATTACTTTTATATCGTTAATAAACCGAATTTTTTCTTTTGCAGATAAAGGAAATGTGTATTTCCATACTTCTGTAATGCCATGGTTTGTTGGACCTTCGTGCGCTGGAACATCACTTCTGTGCATCCAAATTGCGGTGTAAAAAGCTGGATCTCGAACCCAAGGTTTTAGAATGTTGTGGTTAAAGTCATAACCATTCATTTCTGCCCAAACAAGCATCCAATCTACTTGATTTTCTATAGGCCAATTGGTAGTGTCAATTGCTTTTAATTGGTTTTGTAACTCTTTAAAATTAGGCCAACGTTTTTCAAAAGTTTCTTTTGTGTAATCTGGAGCGCCATCAAGTTTTGGAGGGTTTTCAAAAGTTCGCCATTCTTTAAATAGCCTTACTAAATCTGAATAAATTTTGGTTGTATACGTTGTGTTGGTTTCTTTTTTTGTATTCGCATCTGGATTACAGCTTATTATAAAAAGTGCGATAAAAAGAAAAATGAATAGTTGTTTCATAAGTTGGTTATTTTATTACTTAATTAATCATTATTGGTGTTTGTCTATGGTAAATTATTCTAATCTTTTTAGCTCTTGGGTTATGTCTGAGATAACTCCTTCAATGCCTTTTTTAAATTGCTCAGAATAGAATATTGCAGCGTTTCTTGATTCTATAGAATACATAACATTAAGCAGTAAGTTCTCATCGTTTAATTTTTTATTTAGGTTCAATAATCAAAAAAACAGCTGTTTTATCGCCAATGTTTACTACTTCATGTGTGGTAATTCCTTCATTAGAAAAATCACTTCCAGAGGGCACATCAACTTCTTTAATACCATCAGTAGTTGTAATTCTAAACTTACTTCCAGTAACTGTATACCCAAAATGTGTATTGTGATAATGTTTCTCGTGTCCAACTCCTGGAGGAAAAGTGCATTTTAGCACTCTCAATTTGGTATTGTCTTGTAATATTTCACAAACTTTTTTTCCTTTCCAACCCGCTTCAAAAGGATCTGGAAGTGTTATTTTTGGTTTACACGAAATGAAAAAGATGAATAAAAAAACAATGATAATCTTGTCTTTATGAAATAGATTTTTACTGAAGCTACTAAATAATTGAATCATGTTTGGTTGTGGTAAATAGTTGTTGTTAAATTTACTGTTTTTTATTGAATTAAAAATCAGTAGTTTAGTGGAAATTAAATTGTAGATGAACTATACAAATATCATTTTAATCATTCTTGCAGTAATTGCGGTTGTAAGTATCGTCTTGTATTTTTTTCAAGAACGCTTTTTATTTCATCCAGAAAAATTACCAGAAGATTTTATATTTCAGTACGAAAATCAGAAGGTAAAAGAATACAATCTAGAAATTAAAAAAGGAGTTGTAATTAATGGATTGCACTTTCAAGCAGAAAATTCTAAAGGAGTTGTGTATTATTTAAAAGGCAATTCTAAAAGCATAAAAGGTTGGGGGAAATTTGCAGTAGATTTTACAATTCATGGGTACGATGTTATTATGATTGACTATCGTGGTTTTGGAAAAAGTACCGGAAAAATGAGTCAACAATCGATGAAAGACGATGCTTTGTTGGTGTACGAAAAACTAAAAGAAATTATTAACGAAGATAAAATTATTGTGTATGGACGTTCTTTAGGAACAGGTTTAGCAACTAAAGTTGCTTCTATGAACAACCCGAGAATGCTTATTTTGGCGTGCCCATATTTTAGTCTGTCTAAAAATGTAAAACGTTATTTGCCATTTATTCCTTTAGGTTTGGTAATGCGTTATCAAATGCCAACTTATAAATGGATTAAATATGTAGATTGCCCGATTAAAATTATTCATGGTACAAATGATAAAGTGATTCAATTTAAATCGAGTTTAAAATTGTCTAAAATGAAACCGAGTTTAACTCGTTTGTATCCAATTATTGATGGTGGACATAAAAACTTACATAACTTTGAAAGTTATCATAGAGCGTTAGAAGAAGTTTTAAACGAAGAAAGTATTTCTAAAGTTGATAGAGAAAACACAAGCATCGATTTTATACGATCTAAACGAAAAGCAAAAAAATGAAAAAGGGTAAAAAAGTAGTCGTATTATTACTTGCTTTACCAATAATAATTATGGGTTTATTACATCAATTTCAAGAGAAAGTTATTTTTTTGCCAGAAGCAATTGAGACAGAATATGTGTATCAATTTCCTTTTGATTTTGAAGAAGTAAACCTGAAAACAAAAGACAATCAAACTATAAATGCGTTGCACATTAAAACGGAAAAACCAAAAGGAATTATCTTATACTTTCATGGAAATCAAGGAAATTTAATTCGTTGGGGAGAAATTACTTCGTATTTCACGCAGTTTAATTATGATGTTTTTGTCATTGATTATCGTGGTTACGGAAAGAGCACTGGAGTTTTTGAAGAGGCACAAATGTACAATGATGCTCAACTTAGTTATGATTATGTAAAAAAGCAATTTTCTGAAGATAAAATTATTGTTTACGGACGTTCTTTAGGAAGCACATTTGCTGCAAAAGTAAGCTCAGAAAATAATCCGAAACATGTTATTTTAGAAGCACCTTTTTATAATTTACATCATGCTGCAAATTATAAATACAAGGTTATTCCTAAATTTATATTGAATTTTAAATTCAAATCTAACGAGTACATTTCAAAAATTAAAAGTCCAGTAACCATTTTTCATGGTACAGAAGATAAAACAACTCCAATTGAAGGAAGTCAAGATTTATTTAAGCTAATTATTGCAACTAAGAAAGAATTTATTCCGCTTAAAAAAGGAACACATCATAACGTAAGAAGTTTTCAAAAATATAC
>JBLHOD010000142.1:0-4368 GCA_047622545.1 Polaribacter sp.
CTCGTAAACCAAGAGCAGCTCTTACAAATGAAGTTCCGAACGGAAAAC
The DNA here is from genome assembly GCA_047622545.1 of Polaribacter sp. Taxonomy (GTDB): domain Bacteria; phylum Bacteroidota; class Bacteroidia; order Flavobacteriales; family Flavobacteriaceae; genus Polaribacter. The sequence goes on from JBLHOD010000142.1 coordinate 49, forward strand.
CGATGCGTTTACCAGCAGGAATTATGGGGCCAAAAGTTTTATTAATTAATGAACTTGCCGGTTCTGGAGGAGATTTTTTCCCTTGGGTATTTAGACAACAAAAAGCTGGTTTGCTAATTGGTGCTACAACTTGGGGCGGATTGGTAAAATCATCTACACATTATCGTTTAATTGATGGCGGTTCTTTAACTGCACCAGACAATGCGGTTTTTGATCCAGCAACAAATACTTGGGTTGCAGAAAATAAAGGAGTTGCTCCGGATATTGCTGTTAGACAAGATGCAAAATCGTTAGAACAAGGAATAGATCCTCAGTTAGAAAGAGCGGTAAAAGAGTTATTATCTCAACTAAAAGGAAAAAAGGAAATAACACCACCAAAATTTCCTAGACCAGCAAAAACAAACTAAAAAACAACCCTCGTACTGATTTCATTTCGGGGGTTTTAATTATTTAATCATGAAAACGAACTCACTTCTTTTTACAATTTCTCTTGTAATTCTACTTTCTGGTTGTAATCAACAAAAAAAAGTAGAGCTAAATACACAGCAATTAAACGACTACTTTAAAAAGGAGATGCCTGCAAATGAACCAGGCGGAGCTATTTTAATTATGAAAAATGATAGCATTATTTTTAGTCAAGGATATGGTGTTGCTGATTTAAATCTTAACTCTAAAATAGATCAAAACACATTATTTAATATAGGTTCTATTTCAAAAACATTTGTGTCAAATGCTATTTTAATGCTACAAGCAGAAAACAAACTTTCTGTTGAAGACAATATGGCAAAATACTTTCCTGATTTTAAGAATAAAGAAATAGCCAACAAAGTAAAAATTAAACATTTACTAACACATACTTCGGGTTTAAAAGATAGCCGAATGACCAAAACGGACTCAGTTTTTTATTTGAGTGCTAAAGATGCAGAAAACTGGTATCCAACTACGCAAGCTGATCAACTAAATTTCGAACCTGGAACACGATTTGAATATTCAAATCCGGCATACAATGCGTTGGCTTTAATTGTAGAAAATGTATCTGGTATGAAGTGGCAAAAATATGTTGCAGGTAACATTTTTAATCCTTCTGGAATGCAAACAAGCACAATTACTGATGGTGCGTATCCTAAAACAGGAGTTTCACACGGATATATTAAACGAAATGGAAATTGGCTAGAAAAAGATTATGGAGAAGAACCAACATTTGCCGCTGCAGGAAATGGTGGTGTTTGGAGTTCTGTAAACGAATTGGCAAAATATCAATTGGCTTTAGAGCAACATAAATTTATTTCAGATTCAATTTTTACGGATTCTAAAACGATAAAACCTTGGACAAATTGGCAAGATACTACGCCACCGAATATTGGCTGGTCTTGGTTTATTGCAAAAACTTCTGACACTCTAGAAACTGTTGGACATACAGGGAGTCAAGGTGGATTTTTATGTAATTATGTAACCGTTCCTGAAAAGGGAATTACCTTTATTATTTTATGTAATACACCGAGAGATGTTGATGGTTTTACTGAGTTTATTACTGAATGGTTACAGAAAAATAACTGGTTATAAAATAATTAAAAGCAATACAAAATATGAGTTCATTTTATACAAAATCGGCATTCTTATTTAAAAGCACAACCATTGTACTACTCTTATTCTTTGTTTTTTCGTGCAAAAAAAATGCAACAGGAATTGAATCTACAATTACATCTGTAGATGTTGCTATTGTAAATGGTAAGATTATAGACGGAACTGGTAAAAAAACATACGATGCTACTATTTATATAAATGGAGATAGTATTGTTTATATTGGTAACATAACAAATCCGAATTTAAAAATTGGTAAAACGATTGACGCAAAAGGCAACTATGTGAGTCCTGGATTTATCGATTTACACGCACATGGAAATCCGTTAAGAACTCCAGATTTTGAAAATTTCTTAGCAATGGGCGTTACCAGTATTGTATTAGGGCAAGATGGTTCTAGTCCATATGTTACCAACTTAAAAACATATCTAGACTCTGTAAATCAACAAAATTTGGGCGTAAATATTATAGAGTTTGTTGGACATGGAACTTTACGAAATCTTGCAGGAATTGGAGTTCAAAGTAAAATTACTCCTACAGAATTAGAACGCTTAAAAAACCTTTTACAAGAACAATTAAAATTTAGTTTTGGTTTTTCTACAGGTTTAGAATATGCTCCAGGTTTATATGCTGAAGAAAGTGAATTGTTGGCTTTAGCTAAAGTCGTAGGTGAACAAGATAAAATAATTATGAGTCACATGAGAAATGAAGACGATGACGAGCTTATAAAGTCAATTAATGAGTTAAGTAAACAAGGAAAATATGCACGTGTTCATATTGCGCATTTAAAATCGGTTTACGGCAAAGGAGCGCAACGCGCAGAAAACATTTTAGACACGATTAAAAAAATCAGAAAATCTGGAGTACAACTTACTGCAGATGTGTATCCGTACATGGCAAGTTACACCGGTATTTCAATTGTTTTTCCGGATTGGTCTAAAACAGCGAAGCAATTTGCCATCGCAAAACGAGATAGAAAAAAGGAGCTAGAAACCTATATTAGAAATAGAGTAAATCTGCGAAATGGACCAGAAGCAACATTGTTAGGCTCTCACCCATACACAGGAAAAACTCTAGCGGAAGCTGCAGCTTCAAAAAACAAACCTTTTGAAAAATTCTTAGTAGAGGATTTGGGCCCTCAAGGTTCATCTGCTGCTTATTTTGTAATGAATAAAGAATTACAAGAAACATTGATAAAAGACACTTTGGTTGGCGTTTGTTCTGATGGAAGTAAAACAGGCTTTCATCCTCGTGGACATGGAACTTTTGCTAAAATTATTGAAAACTATGTTGTAAATGATAACATATTAAGTATTGAAGAAGCTGTACGAAAAATGACTTCATATGCAGCAGAAATTCTGCAATTGAAAGACAGAGGCGTTTTAAAAGTGGGTAAAAAAGCGGACATTATTATTTTTGACCCAAAGAATGTAAAAGCAACTGCAAATTATGTGAATCCACATCAGTTAGCAACAGGTTTTGATATGGTTCTGGTAAACGGAAAATTAGTTAGAGAAAACGAACAGTTAAAAACAGCGTTAAGCGGAAAAGTGTTGTTACCGGAATAATTAATATTGTTTCTAAACTTAAAAAAATATAACTTCACTCACACTGAATATAGTTCATTAAAACGGAACCATATTCGTTAATTATGTTCAAGCTAAAACAACGTCATATTAGTTTTAAAAATCAGTATTTAATGAAAACGAACTCAATGAATAAATTCTACTTCTTGATTTTATTATTAGTTATCGGATGTTCAACCCAAAAAGAGAAATCTGAATACGAACAACTTTTAGATTATCAAGGAACTTATGAATATGTAAATGAAAGTACACTTTATATCGTAGCATCAGAATTTGACAAAACACTGTACGCTGTTATTGATAAAGCAAAATACCCATTAAAACATATTGCATTAGACACTTTTGCTAATATAGCAGATATTCCCGTCATTTTTGAAAGAGGCAAGTCTAATCAAATCATTGCTTATAAGACTGACGGACAAAAGTTTAAACTAATTGCTTCTGATTTTGAAAAAATGGAAATGTTCCCAAGAAAAGAACTTTTCGATAATCCAGACAACTACGTATACCAAAAACCTAAAGAAACTTCTGATGGACTGAAAACAGGGCACTTAAAAGATGGATTCAAGAACACTGTACCCATACTAAATATGGTAAAAGAAACCATAAAGGGAAAATATCCCGATGTTCACAGCATTTTGATTTACAAGGACAAAAAATTGGTACTTGAAGAATATTTCTACGGTTATGATGCAAATACACCACATCAATTAAGGTCTGCTACAAAACCTTTCATTGGTGGAATTCTTGGAATAGCAGTTGACAAAGGATTTATAAAAAGTGAAAAAGATAGACTATTACCTTATTTTAATTCTAGATATACAGAAATTGCCAATTTTGACGATAGGAAAAAGGAAATCACAATAGAAGACTTCCTAAAATACAGGCACGGAATGGATTGCGAGAACAACAATCCTGAAAGCCAAGGGAACGAGTTGAAGATGATGCAAAGTGATGATTGGGTAAAATTTACACTTGATTTACCGATGGTCGCAGAGTCTGGTCATTCATCGTCCTACTGCACAGGATGCCCTCTTACTTTAGGGAGTTTAGTAGAGATTGCAACAAATGAACAAATTGAAGATTTTGCAAAAGAAAATCTCTTTGAGCCAATTGGTATCTCTAATTATGAATGGACTTTTGAACCTAACCA
>JBLHOD010000143.1:0-4362 GCA_047622545.1 Polaribacter sp.
AAAAAGTAGAAAAAATAAACGAACGATTAATGAAAAAGGAAATTACTTCTGAAGAAGCGCAACGCTTAAAAAAAGAAGCCGCAGATTTTCATGCAAAAATTATTTCTGATAAAGTAGCTGTAGAAGAAGGTAAGTTACAGTTATTAGTGCAAGATAAAGCAAATGGAAAAATAAAAAGTAACCAAAAAGAAACCGATTTTGATGATAAAGAAGATTCTTTTACAATTGGAAGTAAAACGTTTCATATTCGTGTAAACGACAATGATGATTACGATTCTAGAAGAAATAATCGTTGGAGAGAAAGAAAAACAAGATGGGAAAGTAAAGGCAAAAGAAATAGAAGCACAACTACTCAGTTTGTATTTGCAATGGGCGTGAATAATGTGTTGGTTGATCATCAATTATCTTCTTTAGAAACCTCAAATTATCAATTCTGGCAATCGCATTTTTACGAATTAGGGTTTACTTGGAAATCTCGTTTTGATAAAGAAGCATCTAAGTTGTATTTAAAATATGGATTGTCTTTTTTATGGAACAATTTAAGATTAGAAGACAATAAATATCATGTTGTAAACGGAAAAATAACAGATTTAGTTGTGCATCCAGAAAACTTATCAGAAAATAGGCTGCGTCATGTTCAAATGAATTTCCCGGTGCATCTTGAATGGGATTTTTCTAGAAATGGAGAATATTCTGATGGCTATAAAAGAGATAGAACAAATCGATCTGTAAGATTAGGAATTGGTGCTTTTGCAGGGTTTAAATTAGGAACTCGTCAATACATAGAATATACAGATACAAACGGAACCAACGTAGAAGAGTTGCAAAAAGACAACTTTAATATGAATATTTTCAATTACGGTGTAAGTGCTTATGTAGCCTATAGAAGCACAGGTTTTTACGTAAAATATGATTTAAACCCATTGTTTAAAAACACCGAAGTTAGAAATCTTTCTATGGGAATTCGTTTCGATTTCGATTAATTTCACTGTCACCAATTCACGAATTATAATTTAAAATTTGTGAATTGGTGGAAATTATTTTCACTTCCTTTCTTCCCACTCTTTTCGCATGTCAGTAGCTAAAACACCTGTTCCGTCATGTTTCCAACCTGGCGGTTTTAATAAATATTTTAGCTTATTCAAAACAGAAGTTTTAGAAGTAAACACATCTTTTAACAAACCAAACCATTCTGAAAAGGCAACTTTAATCGGATTAAACGTATTGATGTTTAATGTCAACCCGTAAATTGGTTTTTCAACTTCTGGCTCAAAAGATCCAAAAATACGATCCCAAATAATAAAAATTCCTGCATGGTTTCTGTCTAAATACTGTGGATTTGTAGCATGATGAACTCTATGATGACTTGGTGTATTAAAAACGGCTTCGAACCATTTTGGTAATTTGGTAATCAATTCTGTATGAATCCAATATTGATATAACAAGCTAATTGACATTTGAACCAAAATCATTACAGGATGAAATCCGATGATTACTAAAGGTATCCAAAATATAAAAGAAGTAAAACTTCCTGTCCAAGTTTGTCGTAATGCCGTACTTAAATTATATTTCTGTGAAGAATGATGCACAATATGACTTGCCCAAAAAAAACGATTTTCGTGACTTATTCTATGAAACCAGTAATAGACAAAATCTTCAGCAAATAAAATGAGAATCCAAGACCACCAAACAAATGGAATTTCAAAGATGTGAAACGAATTATAAACTACATAAAAAACTACTAAAACCATCGCTTTACTAACAATACCAATGGCAACATTTCCTAATCCCATTGTAATGGAAGTAGCAGCGTCTTTGTATTCGTATGCTAACATTTTTACCTTTACAGTTAAAATAACTTCTATAATAACAGTTGCTATAAAAACAGGAATTGCGTAATGAATTAAGTTTGGGAGTTCTGGGATTTGCATGTGCTGATTATTTACTGTAAAAATATGACAAATATTATAGATAAAAGAAGCGTTGATTTATGGAAAAAAGTCACTATATTTGCAGCCTTAAAAATAAATTAAAACAATTACTTATGAATCATTACGAAACTGTTTTCATTTTGAATCCCGTTTTATCTGATAGTCAGATAAAGGAAACAGTACAAAAGTTTAACGACTATTTGGTTTCTAAAGGTGCCGAAATGATTTCAAAAGAAGATTGGGGCTTAAAAAAATTAGCATATCCAATTCAAAAAAAGAAAAGTGGATTTTACCACTTAGTTGAATTTAAAATGGCTGGAGAAGAGATTTCTTCATTCGAACTTGAATTCAGAAGAGATGATAGCGTTATGCGTTATTTAACTGTTAAATTAGATAAACACGCTGCAGCTTGGGCTGAAAAGAGAACCGCACGTGCAAAATCTACTAAAAAATAAGAGATATGTCATCTATAGATCAACAAGCAAAAGGAAATAAGCAGGGAGAAGTAAGATACTTAACTCCGCTTGACATTGAAACTAAAAAAGAAGCAAAGTACTGTCGTTTTAAGAAAAACGGAATGAAGTACATCGATTATAAAGATCCTGACTTCTTAATGTATTTAGTAAATGAGCAAGGTAAAATTTTACCTAGACGTTTAACAGGAACATCATTAAAATATCAACGTAAAGTTGCACAAGCTATCAAACGTTCTCGTCATTTAGCTTTAATGCCGTACGTTGGAGATATGTTAAAATAAAAAAGAAGAAGCATTATGGAATTAATATTAAAACAAGACGTAGAAAATGTAGGTTTTAAAGATGATGTTGTAACTGTGAAAAACGGTTATGGTAGAAACTTTTTAATCCCACAAGGACATGCAATATTAGCGACTTCTTCTGCTAAGAAAGTATTAGAAGAAACGGTAAAGCAACGTGCTTTTAAAGAAGCTAAAATAATTGAAGACGCTACTAAAATAGCTGATGCAATTAAAGGATTAGAAATTAAGATTACATCTAAAGTTGGTACAGGAGACAAATTATTTGGTTCTGTAAACAATGCAGATGTTGCTGAAGCAATTGCAAAAGCAGGAACTGAAATAGATAGAAAATTTATTAAAGTTGTTGGTGGATCAGTTAAAAGATTAGGTAAATACGAAGCAACTGTAAGATTACACAGAGCAGTAGTTGCCGATATTACTTTTGATGTAGTTGCAGCAGAATAAGCAATCTTTAAAATTATATAGTAAAACCTATCAATTCATATTGATAGGTTTTTTATTTTTACAAATAGTATTTAAAATTCTAAGCTGAATAGTTTTTTTACTTTCAGACTTTTTTACTTTCAAACTTTTCAACTTATATGAAATACAGACAACTTACCAAAGAACAATTTGAATCTTTACATGAAGAATTCGCGCTTTTTTTAGCCACACAAAGTATTGATGTAAAAGAATGGAATGAATTGAAGAAAGAAAAACCTAATGTTGCAGAAGATGAAATGAATGTTTTTTCTAATGTTGTTTGGGACGATGTTTTAACCAAAGCTAATTATCTAGAACATTTTTCTAAGCAGAGCGTAAACTTGTTTAAATGTGATGCAACTGAAATTCATAGAATTTTTGTAAAAATAAACAAAGACATTAACCTACTTGAGCAAGAAGGTTTTGAGTGGTTATTGTCAAATCCAACTGATGATGCCGTTGAGTATTTTAACGGAACAAAAAAGTATACTTCAGAGCGTAATACGGAAATCTTTGATTTAATAGAAAAAGGAAGTTCAATTGCTAAAGAAGAATTGTACGACTATTTTAGTCGATTAATTTCTAAGTAATTCATTTTGTCATTCTGACGAAGAATGAGGAGGAATCTCACGACATGATGTATAACTTTTATTGGTGAGATTTCTCCTGCAAGGTTTTAAACACCTTGTAGGTCTATTTAAGTAAATAAATTACACCTACAACAAAGTAGGTGAATACACCTACAGCAAAGTAGGTGAATATAGCTACAAGAAGCAGGTAATTGCACCTACAAGGTCAAAAAACGACCTTGAAGGATAGTTAGAGTAGTGTTTATTGGTGAAATTTTTCGACTTCACGTCGTCACGCTCGAAATGACAAGAACGTCAAAACTGCATTGTTATTCGGATGAAGAATGAGGAAGAATTTCATTAAGTATAACTTTTTTGAAGAAATTTCTCGCCAACTCGAAATGACAAACTAAGCTGAAATGAAAAACTAAATCAAAAACTCAATTAACGTATCCGTTCCAGCACTTGCTATGTCTTTTATAATCGTAAGGTTATTATACTGATTCTCTGAAATGGATGGTTTTGGATCAATAAAATAAATTTGAGTCGTTGGTTTTATATAGTTTATTAAACTTGCTGCTGGATATACTTGCATAGAAGTTCCAATAACCACCAAAACATC
>JBLHOD010000144.1:0-4352 GCA_047622545.1 Polaribacter sp.
ATATTTTTCCATCTTGAATTTTTAATTAAATAATAGTATTATAAGTGTAAAAATAGCAGGAATAGATTGAATATAAAAGAGTCTTATCTTTTTTGTTGAGTACGCTCCGTAAACACCTGCAATAATTACACAACTTAGAAAAAATACACTTACATTTAAATCTTTTGTTAGTAAAGACCAGATTAAACCAGCACTTAAAAAACCATTGTATAAACCTTGATTTGCTGCCAAAACTTTTGTTTCTTCTGCAAATTCTTTAGACTTTAATCCAAATGTTTTTATTCCTTTAGATGTTGTCCATAAAAACATTTCTAATACTAAGAAATAAAAATGTTCAAAGGCTACAAACGCAATAAGAAATGTAATTAATGTGGTCATTGTTATGCCTTTTTTATCTGATTAATTGCTTCGTTGGTGTTTTCAATAGGTAAGTTACACGTCTTGTTTACACAAACATAAAGTAGTGTTTTATCTTCTAAATATCTATCTTTTAATAGCGGTAAACTACTTTTGGTTTCACTTCCACAAATTAATTTATTAGGTATGTATTTTTTGTTAAGCTCTGTTAGTTTTTCTTTTGCATTTGAACCGCTAATAGCGATTTCGTAATAATTACCTGAAAAATTACTGTATAAATCTAACCAATTAGAATATGCTGAGCCAAAATTCTGAATTGTACTTGTCATGTTACTCAGCATTTGTTTACTAGTTTTTAAATAATATTCATTTTCGAAATAATGACTTAATTTAAATAAATTTTTAGCCATCATCGAATTAGAAGAAGGCATTACATTGTCTTCAGTTTCGGTTTTTCTCGCGATTAATTCTAAATCAGTATTTGATGTAAAATAAAACATACTAGTTGATGAGTTAAAGAAATAGTCAAAACAAGTATCTGTTAGGTTTTTAGAAAGCATCAGCCATTTTTTGTCTAAAGTTACTTCGTACAAAGAAACAAAGGCGTCAATAACCGTTCCATAATCTTCAAGGTAGCCGTTTATGGTTGCTTGACCATTTTTAAAATTCCGAAATAAGGTTCCGTCTTCTTTTATCATTTGCAACTCTATAAAACGTGCGTTTTTTAAAGCTATTTCTAAGAAATGAGGGTCATTAAAAACACGATACGCATCAACATATCCTTTTAGCATAATTCCGTTCCAGGACGTTAATGTTTTATCGTCTAATCTTGGATATTTCCTTTTTGCTCGTTTCTTTAATAAAATTGTTTTCCATTTAGCAACCGTATTTTTTAGTGCTGAAATTGATAAATTGTATTTTTTTACAAAATCTTCATCAGAAATATTTTTGATTAAATGATAATTGTTGTGTTCCCAAAAACCGTAAGAATTCACATTATAATAATCAGAAAATAACTCGAAATCTTCTTTTAAGATATCTTGTAATTCTTCTTTTGTCCAAACATAATAAGCTCCTTCTTCAAGCTCATTTTTATCAGTTAAACTGTCTGCATCTATTGCTGTATAAAACCCACCAGAATCATCTAACATTTCACGCTCAATAAACTCGAGTGTATTGTAAACGGTTTCTTTATACAGTTCATCTTTTGTAATTAAATAAGCATCGGAGAATAGGCTAACTAACTGACCGTTGTCGTACAGCATTTTTTCAAAATGAGGAATATGCCATTTTGTATCTACAGAATATCTAGAAAATCCACCACCTACATGATCAAAGATTCCGCCTAAAGCAATTTTTGTAAGTGTAGTATTTACATATTTTAGTAAAGATTTATTATCGTTTTGATAAGCGTGTCTCAATAAAAAATGATAATTATTTGGCATCGGAAATTTTGGAGCTTTGTTAAACCCGCCCAACTCTTCATCAAAATAAAGACTCCATTTTTTTACTGTTTCATTTAGGTATTCTTTAGTAAAGAGTGCCTTTTCTGTATTTAATGTTATCAACCCAGATTGTTGAATTCCTTCAGTTAATTTTTCGGCATATTCAACAACTTTTTCAGGATTTTTTTGATATAAATCGCCAATTTGATGTAAGATATTCGACCATTCTTCTTTCTTAAAATACGTTCCGCCCCAAACAGGTCTTCCGTCTGGTAAAGCAATACAATTTAATGGCCAACCACCAGCGCCTGTCATTAATTGAACAGCATTCATATAAATTTGATCGATGTCTGGTCTTTCTTCTCTATCAACTTTTATATTGATATAATGATGATTCATTATCTCGGCAACATCTTCGTTTTCGAAACTTTCTTTTTCCATTACATGACACCAATGACACGAAGAATACCCGATAGAAATCAATAATAATTTGTTTTCTTTTTTTGCTTTTGCTAAGGTTTCTGTATTCCACGCAAACCAATTTACTGGATTGTGGGCGTGTTGTAATAAATATGGACTTGTTTCTGAAACTAACTGATTGCTAAATTTATTCATTGATGAGTTTGTGTCTTATCAAATATAAAAAAAGCGATTTGATAAAAATCAAATCGCTTAAGTAATGTTATTATATAATTTTTGATTAAAAATCGATTTGAAGACGGAATTGAAATATGTTAGCTTTTCCTTTGTTTTTAACATCTGCAAAAACATTGTTTACCATAAACCTTGTAGATGGATTTAAATACCAGTTTAACCCAAGAATAATATCGGATTGTTCTCCGCCAAATATATCTCTATCATTTAAATCAGAATTAGAATATCTCAACGCTATTTCCCAAGCTCCAGAACCATTTTTCCCGTAATTATTTTTTGGACTTACTCTGTCAAACCCAGAATAGGAGCTTTTAAATTTTTTGCTTTCTCCTGTTAAAAAATAACTTACTTCTCCGTAATAACTAGAGAAATTGTAAGAATCAATTGGGGTTGCAATTCCAGTATTTAGTTTTGTAGTTAAATATTCTGCTTGAAAAGCAAAAGATTTTTTTACATAAGCGGTTTCAAAATTCACCATACTTATATTTTTAACACTACTAATTGGCCCAGTAAAAATGTATTTAATTCTACTTAAATGACTTTCTGGTCTTGATTCAATTTTATATTCTTTAGAGTTTGGTTTTCTATTTGTAAAAGCTATACCAATATGTAAGATTTCTTTTTGCTCTTTATTATTGATAAGCAAACTTGTTGCTCTACCTGTAATTGCATACCCTCTATTTGCTGCTTTGTCATCAGAAGAATTATCTTCGTTTAAAAAATAACCAGCTTGCACAGATAATTTATTATCAAAATAATCATTGAAAAAGACAATACCGTTATTTCTTGTTTGCATAAAATCATCCACAAAAGAACGTTCCATAAAAGTCATGTATTTACTACTTGTTATTACACTTAACCTAAAAGGTTCTTTAACATGACCAATTCTTAGATTGCCAATTATTGGTAAATTTTTTAAACCAATATAAGCGTCTTTGATAGTTGATTTATTGCCAGCAAAATCTACTGAAAATTTATAATCTATATTTCCGTATAGAGTTCCAGAAGTAAATATTCTTGCACGTCTAAGTTCGGTTCCAGATGTTGTTGTTAATGGATTAAAAGCAGCATCTAAACCATTATCCTGAGAAAAAAATGCATGATCTATCATAATTCTTCCTCCAAATTTTAACTTAAATTGTTTGTCTGTACTTTCAACTTTAAAGCCTTTATCCCATTTAAAATCAAATGAATTCTGAGAAAAGAGAGTTCCATTAGTTAACAAAAAGATAAAGAAAAAATAATTTTTAGATAACCTCATTTTAAAAATTTTATTAAAATGCTAATGTCAAGAAATAAAGTTAAATTAATTTAAATAATCTTATTTGATAACACTTTCATAACATTAAGATAACATTGAGTCAGAACGCTGTATCTAATTTTGCAGAATATTAATTTAAGTAAGTAAAATGGAAAATCCATATATTTTAATGCTTATTGCATTAACAGTTTTAGCAGTTATTGATCTAGTAGTTGGAGTTAGTAATGATGCAGTGAACTTTTTAAATTCTGCCATAGGATCTAAAGCAATTTCGGTTAAAAAAATCTTAATTATTGCCAGTTTAGGTGTTTTTGTTGGTTCAGTAACATCAAGCGGAATGATGGAAGTAGCGCGAAAAGGAATTTTTGTTCCGAGCGAGTTCTATTTTAATGAAATCATGTACATTTTTATGGCAGTAATGATTACAGACATTCTATTATTAGATGTTTTTAACTCATTAGGAATGCCAACTTCTACAACAGTTTCTATTGTTTTTGAATTGCTAGGAGCAGCAGTTGCAATGGCATTGATTAAAATTTACTCTTCTAATAGTGGAGAAACAGCAGCAAACCTTGGGAAATACATCAATACTGAAACAGCAATGTTTATTATTTTTGGTATTTTACTTTCCGTAG
>JBLHOD010000145.1:0-4350 GCA_047622545.1 Polaribacter sp.
GAATTCCTTTTACATCAATATTAATTGTGTTAAAAACTGCTTTTGCTTTTGCTGTATACTCGTCATAAGAAATTCCGCTTGGTCTTGCATACGGAATAAATAGCAAATTTTTAACATTTCTAAAATGTGTAGAAAGTGTTGGCAATAAATATTCTAAATATCCGCTCCCATGAATGGTTGATGTACTAGCAATAATGAGGTTTTTCATATTTCAAAAATAATAAAACTAAAGTTATTGAATCAAAAAACAGGCAATAACTTTGTGTTTTCTTCAATTCTCTTTAACAAAAGTTTACAAGTGCTTTAGTAGAATTTTAAGAATAATCTCGGTTTTCTTTGTGACAATGAAAAAACTAACTTTACTTATTTTATTAATTGTAATTTCTAATTTGATGTTTTCTCAAGAGAAAAAATCAATTGAAATTTATGGAAGCATTTCTTTAGATTCAATTCCTTTAGAAAATGTGCATGTAATTAATAAAAATACTTCTATTGGCGTTATTACAAACGCTAAAGGCGAATTTAAAATTTCAGTTTCTTTAACCGACACGCTTTTTATTTCTCATATAAATATTGACAATAAAGAAATTAATATTTCAGAAGAAATATATAGATCTAAAAAGATTGTGCTAAATATAGAAGCTTCATCTTATGTTTTAGAAGAAGTCTTTCTTAAAAAAAGAAGGAGTATTTTTTATGTTGATCCGCAAATAATGCCAGCATATATGGTAAATGCAACAACATTAAAATTACCATTTGCAAAAACATTTGCTAAAAAGGATGAGCGTATTACAAAACTTTCTTTAACAAGTGCTTCTGTAGATTTAGAAAATTTGATTAACTTTTTTAACGGAAATACAAAAAGGGCAAAACAATTAAAAGAAATAAAAGTAGTAGATGCTGAGTTATTGAAAATTAGAGAAAAGTTATCAGACTTCTTTTTTGAAAAACAACTTAGCATACAAAAATCATATATAAACCAATTTTTAAATTTTTGTGCATCCAAAAACATTATATCACATTTTAATAATGACAATCTATTAAAATTAACAGAAATTTTAATCAGAGAAAGTAAAATATTTCCTCATAAAAAATTAAATAAAGAAACCTTACTAACCAAAAATTAATTACTTTACTAAATGGTAAAAAAAATACTCTCACTATTTCTCTTTTATCTACTATTCCAAAATTCTTTTTCTCAAGAAAATAGAGTAGAAATAAATGGTGTTGTTTTAAACCCATCTTCAAAGGCGCTTAAGAATTCACACATCTTAAATTTAACTACCAATTCAGGAACCATTTCAAATAAAGATGGTTCGTTTACAATTAGCGCAAAAAAAGGAGATTGGCTACAAATAACAAACATTCAGTTTCATTCTAAAAAAATTAAGATCGCTCAAAACATTCGAAAAGAACAATTTTTACGTGTTTATCTTTTACCTATTTTAAATCAATTAGATGAAGTAGAAATTAAAAAGAAAATGAAAGGTTTTCTTTCTTTAGATAGAATTAACACTCCAAAAGATACAATTGGAGATTTGGTGAAAGGAATCATGAGTATTCCTTATAAAGAAATTATGGGAATGGGAGTTGGTAATGACGAACGTCATTTACAAAAACCAACTGTAAAACCAGGAATACTTCCAGGTTTAAAAGGAGTTGGCGTAAGTGCTACAATTCCTTATGCCGATTTGAAAAAGAAAAGAGCAAACAGAAAAAAAATAAATTTTAAAGAACAATTACCAGAAAGCCTTAAAAAAATATTTGGAGAACACTTCTTTTTGGTACGATTAAAAATTCCAAAGGAAAAATACCATCATTTCTTAGAATATTGCAATCCATTGGGTATCGAAGAATTATATAAAAGCAGAAAACACCTCGATATTCTTAAAATTTTGTTAAAAGAAAGTAAATCGTATCTACTTCTCCTAGAAAACAATAAATAATTTGTTTAACAAGGTTTAATTGTTCAAATTTACATACAATTACTACTTAATGAGAATAAAAAGGCTATTGCTATTACTATTAATAGTTCCTCTTTTTGCTTTTACAGCACATAAATATTATTTGAGTTTAACTCAGATAAATTATAATTCTAAAAATGAATCTGTAGAAATAATTATCAATGTTTTTATTGATGATATAGAAACTGCCTTAACTAAAATTCATAATAAAAAGTTTGAGTTAGATACAAAAAATGAATTTGCAGATTCTGATACATATTTTTTTGAGTATTTACAAAAGCATGTAAAACTTAAAATTGACGGTAAACAATACGACTATAATTATATAGGCAAAGAATACGATGGAGATGTGGTTTTTTTCTATTTAGAAATAAAGAATGTTGCTACCTTAAAAGAAATTGAAATAAACAATACCATTTTATTAGAACATTTCCCAGAACAACAAAACCTTGTAAAATCTAAAGTAAATAAAAAGTATAAAAGCCTTTTATTGACTAAAAGAAAACAAACAGGGACATTAAAAAATTAACACGAATCACTAATTTAACAAAACTCAACATTATGAAAAAACTCGGATTACTAGTTCTCTCTCTAGTATTTGTTGCGGCTTCTTCTTTTGCACAACAAAAGAAAACCCAACAAGGGCACACTAATCAGAACAAGTTTAAACAACTTAAAGATGTTTTAGCAACACCAACAAGTCAAAGGACTGCTTCTGGAGCGCCAGGGAAAAAGTATACTCAACAAAAAGTTGATTATGTAATGGACATCGTTTTAGATGACGATAAAGAAACAATTACAGGAAGTGAAACAATTACGTATCACAACAATTCAGAAGATGAATTGCCATATTTATGGTTACAATTAGACCAAAATATGCGTGCTGCAGATTCTAAAACTCCAGACATTCAACCAAATAGAATTCCTAAAGGATTATCTAAAGATGGATATGACAAAACGTATGAGGATAAACCTTTTGATGGTGGATTCAAAATTATGAGCGTTACAAATGTAGATGGAAGTAATTTATCACATACCATCAATCAAACAATGATGCGTATCAACTTAGCTAAACCATTAGCAGCTGGAGAAAGCTTTCAATTTAAGATTAAGTGGTGGTACAAAATCAATAATCACAGAACTCAAGGTGGTAGATCTGGTTTTGAGCAATTTCCTGACGGAAATAACAACTACGTAATTGCACAATTTTTTCCAAGGTTATGTGTGTATGATAATGTAGAAGGTTGGCAAAATGACCAATTTTGGGGAAGAAGTGAATTCGCTTTAGAATTTGGAGATTACACAGTAAACATTACTACACCAGATGACCATATGCTAGGTGCAACTGGACGTTTAATGAATGAAGATCAAGTACTGACAAGAACACAACAAAGAAGATTAGCAGAAGCTAGAAAGTCTTTTAAAGATCCTGTTGTAATTCATACTCAAGAAGAAGCAACAAAAATTGAAAAGAAAAGATCTAAGAGAACAAAAACTTGGAAATTCTTCGCAGAAAATGTTAGAGATTATGCATTTGCTACTTCAAGAAAATTTATCTGGGACGGAATGGCAGTTGATATTAATGGTAGAACTGTAATGGCATATTCTTATTATTCTAGAGAAGCAAATTCATTATATGGAGATCATTCTACAAGAGCTGCTGCACAAACATTAAAAACATACTCAAAATACACGTTTGATTATCCATATCATAAAGCAATTTCTGTAGACGGACAAATGGGAATGGAATATCCAATGATTGCATTTAATCCTGGAAGACCAAACGCAGACGGAACGTATACGGACAGAATGAAATATAGAATGTTAGGTACAACAATTCATGAAGTTGGACATAACTTTTTTCCAATGATTGTAAACTCAGATGAGCGTCAATGGACTTGGATGGATGAAGGATTAAATTCATTTGTACAAATGTTAGCAATGAGCGATTACGAAGAAGGCTATCCTTTAGGAAGAGGTTTACCAAAAAATATTGTTCGTTATATGAGCGGAGATCAATCTAGAATTGCTCCAATTATGTCAAAAGGAGACAATGTTTATAGTTTTGGATCTAATGCGTACGCAAAACCAGCAACTGCATTATGGATTTTACGTGAAACAATTATGGGCCACGAATTATTTGACCATGCTTTTAGAACCTATTCTCAACGTTGGATGTTTAAACACCCAACTCCTGCAGATTTCTTTAGATCTATGGAAGATGCATCTGGAATCGATTTAGATTGGTTTTGGAGAGGATGGTTTTACACAACAGATGTTACTGATATTGGTATTAAGAGTGTAAAGAAGTTCTATACGACAACTGATAAAGATCGAGTAACGTTTAATGAAGACACAACTGAAGGAGCAAGTTTTAAAAAAGGTA
>JBLHOD010000146.1:0-4340 GCA_047622545.1 Polaribacter sp.
TTTATTAAGAGAAGCTGATGTTAAAAGCAAAGGTGTTGGCGCAAACGGAATGCCGCAAGCCGATATTTTAAAAGAATTGCTGTTTAAGATTATGCACTAACGGATTTTAATTAACAGTTTCGCTAACTTAAAATGATATGGCGAGTTTTAATTCGTTATATCATACGTTAGCGAAGTTATCTATTTTTAATGAGAAAGTCAAATAGGTAAGAATACTTATTAAAAAGCAAAAACCCCGCAAATTGCGAGGTTTTTTAATATTCAAAAAAAGAAATATTATTCTTTTACTTCTGTAGGTTTGTCAAGTGCTAATCTGTTTTCTCTGTTTGCAATTTCCCAAGCTGTATGGAAAACCAAACGAGATCTGTTTTCTAACAAGTCGTAGTTAATTTTGTCTGGAGTATCTGTGTGTTGGTGATAATCTTCATGTGTACCATTAAAATAAAAGATAATTGGCACATTGTATTTTGCAAAGTTATAATGATCTGATCTGTAGTAAAAACGATTAGGATCTTTCTCATCATTGTATTTGTAATCTAAATCGATATTTGTGTATTTAGCATTCATTGCTTCAGAAAGTTCATGTAATTCCGTACTCAATTTATCAGCTCCAATTAAATACACAAAATTAGGATTATCTTTATGTCTATCGTCAATTCTACCAACCATATCAATATTTAAATCAACAACCGTATTTGCAATTGGAAAAATCGGATTTTGAACATAAAAACTAGAGCCTAATAACCCTTTTTCTTCACCAGTTACATGTAAAAACAATACCGAACGCTTTGGTCTTTTTCCGTCTTTAACTGCTTTTTGAAAAGCTTCAGCAATTTCTAATAAAGCAACTGTACCAGAACCATCATCATCAGCTCCGTTATAAATATTTCCATCACGGATTCCAATATGATCTAAATGCGCCGAAATAACCACAATTTCATCTGGTTCTTCAGAACCTTTAATATAAGCAACTACATTTTCAGAAGCTTTTAAAGGAGTTTTTCTTTTACGTTTATTTAAAAAGGCAGCAGGAACTTCTTGGTAATAGTCATCGCCCCCTAATGGAGAAACAATTCCTTGATCTACATAAAACTTCTTTAAATAAGCAGCAGCTTTTTTCTGTCCTGGTTCTCCAGTGTTTCTACCTTCAAATTCATCAGAAGCATAAATAAATAAATGTTTCGCTAAATCTTTTTCTGTAATTGATGCTGCGTATTTTTCAGCATAATCTACATTTAGATCAGAAATAGACGTGTTTTTACTAGAACTACAAGAAGCTAATAAAGCTATTATACTAGCAGAGAGAATTAATTTTTTCATGGTCTTTATAAAGTGTATTGATTCGTTAGTTTTTAACAAAGTTTAACACCAAATATAGAAAAACTAATTGTCTTTGCTAATTGTAAATTGTCGTAATCTTTTGTTAAAGCTTAAGATTTCTTTAGGAAATAGATTTTCGAGTTTGTTCTGCTCAATTAATTCTTCTGTTTTGCCACTAAATACTTCATCGGAATTCATAATAATTAACTCATCAACAATTTCGAGGGCTAAATTAATTTGATGCGTAGAAATAATGATGGTTTTTTGAGTGGTTTCAACTAAGTTTTTCAAGAGTTGGAATATCTTATACGTATGATGCATATCAAGATGCGCAGTTGGTTCATCTAAAATAATGATATCAGTATCTTGAGCCAAAGCTCTAGCAATTAAAACACGTTGCAATTGTCCGTCACTCAATTCATAAAAGCGATTTTCTTTTAAATGCTCAACTTCTGTAAGTTGAATTGCTAGGTTAATTTTTTCGATATCATTTTCTGAAAGTGTATCAACCCAATTTGTATATGGTTGTCTTCCCAAAGCAATTAATTCGAAAACAGTTAATTGACTTTCTGGTAAACGTTCAGTTAACACCAAACTTAAATTAGTAGCCAATTCTTTATTGCTATACTCATTTAAGTTTTTGTCATTTAAAAAGACAGCTCCAGATAATTGCTCCTGAACTTTAGAAATTGTTCTTAATAATGTTGATTTTCCGATTCCGTTTTTCCCTAACAACGCAATAAATTTACCTTTTTCTATAGCCAAGTTTAAATCTTCAGCAATTACTTTTTTAGCTTTTTTTTGCTGATAACCAATTGTTAAATTTTTGGTTTCTAAAACGATATGTTTTTTAGAGTTGTTCAATTAAACGTATATTTTCTTTTTTCTAATTAATAACCAAATTACAACTGGCGCACCAAATAAAGAAGTAATTGCATTAATTGGCAATGTATATTCTAATGTTGGTAATTGTGCAATAATATCGCAAATTAACAACACAATTGCACCTGTAATTGCCGTAGCAGGAATTAATATTTTATGATTAGAAGTTGTGAAAATTAGTTTCGCAATGTGCGGCACAGCTAATCCAATAAAAGCAATCGGTCCAGAAAATGCTGTAATTACTCCCGTAAGTAAACTGGTAATTACTAAAATAATAATTCTACTTTGTTTGATGTTTATCCCTAGACTTTTTGCGTATTTTTCTCCTAATAAAAAACTATTTAAAGGTTTTATAATTGCAAAAACACCCGCAAAACCAATTAGGTAAATAGTGATAAAGATCGATAATTCATCCCAAGATAGATTCCCTAAACTACCAAAACTCCAAAATACATATTGTTGTATTTGTTGCGCTTCACTAAAATAAGACAAGACACTAATTATTGCAGCTGTAAAACTTCCAAACATCAATCCGATTATTAAAATAGACATGGTGTTTCTTACTTTATTTGCGGCTATAATTACTGCAGACAACACTAAGAATGAACCTAAACTCGAAGCGATTGCAATAGACCAATTTGAATATTCTAAGAAAATTACTCCTCCAAAAAAGGAAGAACCTAAAATCAGCAATGCAACACCTAAACTTGCTCCAGAAGAAATTCCTAATACAAATGGTCCAGCTAATGGATTTCTAAATAATGTTTGCATTAATAAACCACTTATAGACAATCCTGAGCCAACTAAAATTGCCGTAATTGCTTTCGGTAATCTAAAATTTAGAATTATTGTTTGCCAACTTTCTTTAACCGTTTCATCTCCTAAGAAAATAGCAAAAATATCTTTAAAAGGAATAGAAACCGAGCCAAAGCTAATGTTTACAAAACAGAGAGTTACTACTAGAATTAGTAGCATCATAAATTGCTTTGTGTATTTTTTTTGTTCCATTCTGTTATTCTTGCAAAAGCAGGAATCTATTTTTTATATTCTGATAAAAACAGCACTAATTTTTTGATGGCATTTCCTCGATGAGAAATACTGTTTTTTTCTTCGGATGTCATTTCTGCAAACGAGTTGTTAAATCCGTTTGGTTTAAAAATAGGATCATAACCAAAACCTTTTTCACCTTGCTTTTCGGTTGTTATTTCTCCTTTACAAATTCCTTCAAATAAAAATTGTTCATTATCTAAATTCAATGTAATTACTGTTCTAAATTGTGCTTTTCTGTTTGATTTACGTTTTAATTCTAATAATAATTTCTGCATGTTTTTCTCAGAATTATTTTCTTTCCCTGCATATCTAGCAGAATAAACACCTGGAGCACCATTCAAACTTTCAACTTCTAAACCTGTATCATCAGCAAAACAATTATACCCAAATTTATCAGTAATGTAATTCGCCTTTAATTTTGAATTTCCTTCTAATGTTGTTTCCGTTTCTTCAATTTCTTCAAAACAGTTGATGTCTTTAAGAGTTAACAATTGAATCGACTCAGGCAACATATTTTGAACTTCAGCAAGCTTATTTAGGTTATTTGTAGCAAAAACAATTTTCATTTAGGTAGTGTGATTTACTGCAAATGTAACCATTTATTGTTCAGATTAAACAGCCATTATTTAATGAATAAATATAAATTAGTGTATATTGCTCGTAGAAATAAAAACGCCGTAAGGATTGTTAATGCTAGATAGTCGTGTGAATGTCGGGTTAAAATCGGTAAAAATATTTATGAAAGATAAAAATCTAAACTAACATTGTATGGTAAATAAAAATATACATACGATGAAACAACCAGAATTAGGAAAACGAATTTCTGAATTACGAAAAGGTAAAGGATTAACTCAAGAAGAGTTGGTCGAGCAATGTAATATAAATGTCAGAACAATTCAACGAATTGAATCAGGAGAAGTAAACCCAAGAAGTTATACGGTTAAACTTATTTTAGAAGTTTTAGGTGTAGATTATTTTAAAGAAGAACAAGAAGAAAGTGCTGTTTTCACAGCTAAAGAAAAGAAGAGGTTAAATCTAGCTTGGATTTTTGGAATTGTTTATTTTGTTATTGGATTTATAGAAACTGC
>JBLHOD010000147.1:0-4337 GCA_047622545.1 Polaribacter sp.
GGAGAAAAATATGCTTTTTCTGCAATTGTTTGCAGTGATAATTTTTCTAATAAATTGCTTTCTATAAAATGTATAGCATTATTTATTCTTCCTATTTGATCTTTCTGTAAGTTCGTTTGTTCATTTTCCATATGGTATCAAAAACAGTACAGCTGCAATCTTACTTTAAAATAGTAAGAAATCCTTTTCAATTCTTGCTATTTAAAAGATTGACTGGTTTTATTTTTAAAAGGTCTTATGATTAATCTAGATTCTCTATCAAAACGGATATAATTATATACCCAATTCATAAAGACAATGGCTCTATTTCTAAATCCAATTAGGGAAAATAAATGTACAAACATCCAAACAAACCAAGCAAAAACTCCTTGAAATTTCCATTTATTTAAATCTACAACGGCTTTATTTCTTCCTATGGTTGCCATAGAACCTTTATCTTTATATACAAATGCTTTTAATGGCTTTTTGCTTAATTCTGCAATAATATTTTTCGCTAACAATTTACCTTGTTGCAAAGCAGGTTGCGCCATCATAGCGTGTCCATGAGGTGTTTTTTCAGAATTCATTGACGCAACATCTCCGATTGCAAAAATATTTTTATACCCAATTATTCTATTATATTTATCTACTTTAATTCGATTTGCTCTTTCAACTATACAATCATTTTGTAAACCATTTACAGTTTCACCTTGAACTCCAGCTGCCCAAATTACCGTTGCTGCTTTAAAAGTTTCATCTGAGTTTGTGGTTACTAAATCTCCATCATAATTAGTAACATTAATATTTTTCCAAACATTAACCCCTAAATCAGTTAAAAATTCTTCTGCTTTTGCTGAAGCTTTAGTGCTCATTGCATCTAATAATCTATCAGATCCTTGAATTAAATTGATTTGCATATCTCTAATATCCAAATCTGGATAATCTTTAGGTAAAATACCTTTTTTCATTTCGGCTAAAGCTCCCGATAATTCTACTCCTGTTGGTCCACCACCAACAATAATAAAATTCATTAACGCTTTCCGTTCTTCAAAATCTGAAGTTAACAAGGCTTCTTCAAAGTTTTCCAACACCAAACTTCTAATGTTTAAGGATTGCGGAATACTTTTCATTTCCATTGTATAATTTTCGATATTTTTATTACCAAAAAAATTAGTTTTAGACCCTGTAGCTAATACTAAATAATCGTAGGATAAATTTCCAATATTTGTTTCTATTTCATTTTTTTCTGAATGAATTTTCAAAACTTCTGCCAATCTAAAATGATAATATTTTAAATTGTTAAATAATTTCCTAATTGGAAACGCAATAGAATCTGGTTCTAATCCGCCAGTTGCAACTTGATATAATAAGGGTTGAAAAGTATGGTAATTGTGTTTATCTAATAACACAACTTGAATGTCTTTCTCTTCTAATCCTTTGGCGAGTGCTAAACCTGCAAATCCGCCTCCAACAATGACTACTCTTGGTAAACTATTTTGTGGTATATTCATATAAAGTATTGTAAAAAATACATTTAAATTTTGTTGGATAAATTTACAAAATAATCAACAAAAAAGAGCACTAAGAAAAATAATTAGGTCCTAAACTTTATTTGTATTCTAACTTTAGTTGTTGCAGTGTTTTGTTAGAGTTGACGTATTCAGTAATTATTTTTTTTCGCAGAAATTCAATATCGCCAGCAAAATAGTTTGCCCATTTATCTTCTGATAATAACTTTCTAATTTGAGTAATTCTTTTCTGAGCAGTTTCCGCAAAAAATAAAAAAACTCCTTCTTTTGTTTCTTTATGATGAAAATCAACCATTTTGGTTTCAAAATCTACAGCAATATAAAATTGCTTTTCAGCTTTGTTTAATGAATAAAAGTCTGTCCATTTAGTAAAACCAACAAAGAAGTTTTGATTTTTAATTTTTTCATCAGAAAGTAAACGCCATCTACAATTAGCAACTCTTCCCCAATGATTTGAATATCTATAAACACCTTCATCAGTATAAAAATATTGACTACCAGCTTTGCTCTTAAAATGAAATTTATTTTCATTAAAAAAACTCAGCTCCACTTTCTGGAATTCACAAAAAGTATGTTTAAAAAAATTAGTTTTGTTATATATTTTCAAAATTGCCCTTTAAAACGTCATTGCGAATATAATGAAGCAATCTCAAAACTTATTAAAAGATTAACATAGAAAACAAAAAAAACTCTTCGCAATGAGACATAAAAAAACGCAACCAACTTAATGATTGCGTTTTGTTATTTATTTCCAGAATCTTATTCAGAAACACCTCTTTTGAGACCCCGCATTTCAGCGGGATAAGCGATATGTAAGAATTTACTTCGTAAATTCAACATTCTGCTTACTTTACTTCTTCGAAATCTACATCTTCAACATTATCTCCTTGAGCGTCGCTTGCTTCTGGCTCACCTTCTGGCTCTCCAGCTCCAGCTTTCGCTTCTTCCTCTGCTTTGTACATTTCTTCAGAAGCAGCTTTCCAAGCTTCGTTTATCTTTTCCATTGCAGCATCAATTTGTGCAATATCTTTAGATTCGTGTGCAGCTTTCAATTCTACTAATGCAGCTTCAACTGGTGCTTTTTTATCGTCAGATAATTTTTCTCCAAACTCTTTCAGTTGCTTTTCTGTTTGAAAAATCATTCCGTCAGCTCCATTGATTTTTTCAGCACTTTCTTTTGCCGCTTTATCTGAGTCTGCATTTGCTTCTGCATCTTGCTTCATTTTCTCGATTTCTTCTTCTGATAATCCAGATGAAGCTTCAATTCTAATCTCGTGAGATTTATTAGTTCCTTTATCTAAAGCAGAAACTTTAATAATTCCGTTTGCATCAATATCAAAAGTAACTTCAACTTGTGGAGTTCCCCTTCCTGATGGAGGAATACCATCTAAATGAAAACGTCCAATTGTTTTATTATCCGCAGCCATTGCTCTTTCTCCTTGTAAAACATGAATTTCTACTGAAGGTTGATTGTCTACTGCTGTTGAGAATACTTGCGATTTCTTAGTTGGAATTGTTGTATTCGCATCGATTAACTTTGTAAATACATTCCCCATAGTTTCGATTCCTAATGATAAAGGTGTAACGTCTAATAACAATACATCTTTTACATCTCCTGATAAAACTCCACCTTGAATTGCAGCTCCTAAAGCAACAACTTCATCTGGATTAACTCCTTTACTTGGTGATTTTCCGAAGAATTTCTCAACTGCTTCTTGTACAGCAGGAATTCTTGTAGAACCTCCAACTAAAATTACCTCATCAATATCTTTGATTGTTAAACCTGCAGCTTTTAAAGCAGTTTCACAAGGCTTAATTGTTCTCTTTACTAAATCGTCAATTAATTGCTCAAATTTTGCTTTTGTTAATGATCTTACTAAGTGTTTTGGTCCACTTTCAGTAGCAGTAACATAAGGTAAATTGATTTCTGTAGAAGGCGAACTAGATAATTCTATTTTCGCTTTTTCTGCAGCTTCTTTTAAACGTTGTAATGCCATTGGATCTTTACGTAAATCCATGTTTTCTTCTGCTTTAAACTCTTCTGCTAACCAGTTGATAATTTTTTGATCAACATCATCACCACCTAGGTGCGTATCTCCATCTGTAGCTAATACTTCAAAAACTCCATCACCTAATTCTAAGATAGAAACATCATGTGTACCTCCACCAAAATCAAAAACAACGATTTTTTGGTCAATACCTTTTTTGTCCATTCCATAAGCTAATGCTGCTGCAGTTGGTTCGTTGATAATTCTACGAACTTTTAAACCTGCAATCTCACCAGCTTCTTTTGTAGCTTGTCTTTGCGCATCATTAAAATATGCTGGTACAGTAATTACTGCTTCAGAAACATCTTGTCCTAAATAATCTTCAGCAGTTTTTTTCATTTTTTGCAATATCATTGCAGATATTTCTTGTGGCGTATATAAACGTCCGTCAATATCTACTCTTGGTGTATCGTTGTCACCTTTTACAACTTTATAAGGAACTCTTTCTGCTTCATTTTTAGATTCAGAATATTTATTCCCCATAAAACGTTTGATAGAATATACCGTTTTTGTTGGATTGGTTACAGCTTGTCTTTTTGCTGGATCACCAACTTTACGTTCTCCGCCTTCAACAAATCCAATAATAGAAGGTGTTGTTCTTTTACCTTCTGCATTAGGTATAACAACTGGCTCATTTCCTTCCATTACAGAAACACATGAATTGGTTGTTCCTAAGTCAATTCCTATAATTTTACTCATAACTCTTATTTTAATATAATTAATATTGTTATTTCTATTTTACAATTCTCTAATAGTCAATTTGTATGCCATTGCTTTTTAT
>JBLHOD010000148.1:0-4310 GCA_047622545.1 Polaribacter sp.
TAGGTGTAGATTATTTTAAAGAAGAACAAGAAGAAAGTGCTGTTTTCACAGCTAAAGAAAAGAAGAGGTTAAATCTAGCTTGGATTTTTGGAATTGTTTATTTTGTTATTGGATTTATAGAAACTGCCGCAGATTTTTATCAGTTTACTGGTGATGACTCACTTTTAAATACTTCAGTTTATATTGTTGTTAAAACAATTTCGGCAATTTCATTTGTATTCTTTTTCACAGGTTTTTATACTGTTGCAAAAGCATACAATAATCAATTACTAAAAGTGATAACACTACTTTTAATGTCTCTATTTGTTCTTAGTAATTGTATTGATGTTTTTAGTTCTTCTTCATTTGATGAGGCTAGTGCTGTTAGAATACTTATTGAATGTATCGTTTTTGGAGGCTTACAGTTGGTTTTTGGAATTTGTTTACTACAATTAAAAGACAAAGTCGGACAATTGGCTCAAGTAAGTGGAATCTTAGAAATTGTGGTAGGTGCTTCTTTAGCAACCGTAATGTTTGCTTCTTTAGGTGTATTCTTCTTAATACCTACAGTTATTGTGGAAGTACTTTTATTTTATAAATTGGCAAAAAAGTAGTGGGCTACTCATGATGATACGGTTCTTTTTTTAAAATAGTAAATCCACGATACAATTGTTCAACAATAAATAAGCGAATCATTTGGTGGGAAAACGTCATTTTTGATAATGATATTTTTCCACTTGCTTTTTTATATACAGCATCAGAAAACCCATAAGGACCGCCAATTACCAAAACTAATTGTTTAATTCCTGCATTCATCTTCTTTTGTAAATGCTGAGAAAATTCCATAGAAGTAAAATGCTTTCCTTTGTCGTCTAGTAAAATTAATTGATCGGTCTTTTGAAGCTTGCTTAAAATCAATTCGCCTTCTTTTTCTTTTTGCTGAACTTCACTTAGATTCTTCACATTTTTAATATCAGAAATAATCTCTAATTCAAATTTGATATAATGTTCTAACCGTTTTTGATAGATCTCAATTAATTGATGTAAGTTTTTATCATCCGTTTTTCCAATAGCAAGAAGTTTTATTTTCATATTTATTTTACGTTTTTTACTTCGAGTGATTTTCGATTTTATGAGAAAATTGTATTGAGAAGTCTCATTTTAATTTGTTCTCGATACAAATTTATTCCTTTTTTACTCATAAATTCACTCGAACTGACAAAAAGTTGAAAATCATTACTATTTTTACATTACCAATAAAACTGTATGATATTAGAAAAGCAATTTGAAGCAGAACTTAAAATTATTATAACCAATGCAATTCGAGAAGATATAGGGGAAGGGGATCATACATCACTTTCTTGTATTCCTGCGGATGCAAAAGGCAAAGCAAAGTTGTTAGTAAAAGACAACGGAATTATTGCTGGAGTAGAATTTGCGAAAATGATTTTTAAACAAATAGATGCTGATTTACAAATTGAAACATTGATACAAGACGGAGAAAAAGTGCAATTCGGAGATGTTGTTTTTTATGTTTCAGGGCGTTCTCAGTCTATTTTACAGGCAGAACGGTTGGTGTTGAATTCTATGCAACGCATGAGCGCAATTGCTACCAAAACACATTTTTTTGCTGATTTATTAAAAGGAACAAAAACAAAAGTTTTAGACACTCGGAAAACTACACCAGGAATTAGAGCAATCGAAAAATGGGCAGTTAAAATTGGTGGCGGAGAAAATCATCGTTTTGCGTTGTATGATATGGTAATGATTAAAGACAATCACATTGATTTTGCGGGTGGAATTACATCAGCAATCAACAAAACAAAAGCGTATTTAAAACAAAACAATATTGATATTAAAATTATTGTTGAAGCAAGAAACTTAGAAGAAATTCAAGAAATTTTAGAGTGTGGTGGCGTTTATAGAATCTTAATTGACAATTTTAATTACGAAGATACTCGTAAAGCTGTTGCGTTAATTGGCAACAAATGTCTAACTGAATCTTCTGGAGGAATCAACGAAGAAACCATCAAGAAATATGCAGATTGTGGCGTAGATTATATTTCTTCTGGAGCTTTAACACATTCGGTTTATAATATGGATTTAAGTTTAAAAGCTTTATAGATTTAGATTAATTTAAAGAAATAAAATTACCTGTCATTCCCGTGAAAACGGGAATCTCATGAATAATAACCAGAATAAAAACAGATTCCTACCTTCGCAGGAATGACAAATGTATGATAGACAATTACTTTGATAGCGAAACCTATTCAAAAATTGATTTCACAAAGGCGAACATCAAAAAAGGAGAATATGACAATTGTACGTTTACAAATTGTAATTTCGAAAACGTGCATGCTTCAAATATTCAATTTGTAGAATGTGAGTTTATTGATTGTAATTTTAGCAATACTATTTTAAAAGATACTGCTTTTAAAGATGTACATTTTATTAGATGTAAAATGATTGGCGTAAAATTTAATGAATGTGATTCGTTTTTATTACAGCTAAGTTTTAATGCGTGTCAGTTAAATTTTTCATCATTTTATCAATTAAAGATTCCGAAAACATCATTTAAAGATTGTAATTTAGACGCTGTAGATTTTACCGAAACAGATTTAAATATGGCTTTTTTTGAAGATTGTGATTTAAAAAACGCAATTTTTACGCAAACCAGTTTAGAAAAAGCTAATTTTATCACTTCGACGAATTTTTATATCGATCCAGAAATCAATCGTTTAAAAGGAGCGAAATTTTCTAAAGAAAATGTTGTTGGGTTGTTGGCTAAGTATGGGGTTAAAATTGAGTGATAAGGTTTTAAAGAGGTAAAGAAACAAGAAACAAGAGATATTTAGTATAAAGCAAACCTTTGTAACTATTTTTAACTTTGGACTTTGTAACTTATTTAATGAATTATACGAATTGTCAAGAGAAATAGAAAGAATGCTATCAAGTTTTATAAGAACTATAAAATCAAGAAAACACTAACTTTGAGCCTTTGCAACTCTGAACCTATTTTTAACCTTTGCAACTCAGTAACAAATAAATGACAAAAGAAATAGAAGACAAACTAGAGCAAATTCCCATTATTAATATTTTGGTGCGTTTTGGTAAAAAGATAAAAATCCCTGGTTTACAAGGAATGTCTTTATACGATTTACTAGAAATGTATGTAATAGGAATTGTTAGAGGTGCTTTAACAACGCGTGCTGGCGGAATTGCATATAGTTTTTTTATGGCAGTTTTTCCGTTTCTACTTTTCATATTAACATTAATCAATTATATTCCTATTGATGGTTTTCAAGACGCGTTAATGGAGTTTATAAAAGATGCTTTGCCTCCTGAAACATTTGGTGCTGTAAAACCAATTTTAGATGATATTATTTTAAATCAAAATAACGGATTATTGTCTTTTGGTTTTATTGCGTCTATCTTTTTAATGACTAATGGTGTGAATGCTATTTTTGGCGGATTTGAATATTCGTATCATGTAAAAGAAGTTAGAAATGTTGTTAGAGCTTATTTTATATCCTTAGGAGTTTCTATTGTAATGACATTATTTTTGATGCTCACTGTAGCGTTATCTATTTTTTATGGAATTGGATTGAAAAAATTAAACACAGAAAATTTTATTGTTAGTGATTTTTGGCTGAAATTTGGAACAGGAATCTTGTTTGTTTTTATGATTTTCACCATAATTTCTATGTTGTATCACTTCGGAACAAAATCTGGGAAATTCTCTAGTTTCTTTTCGCCCGGAGCAATTTTCACGACCATTTTATCCCTTTTTACGTTTTATTTGTTCAGCATTTATGTAACCGAATTTTCTAAGTATAACGAGCTATACGGTTCAATTGGAACCTTATTAATATTGATGTTATTTGTGTGGTTAAACGCAATTATTCTGTTATTAGGGTTTGAATTAAACGCAAGTATTTATAGTTTAAGACGAAGAAATAAATCCTTTACAACTCCTAAAAAGTTATAACTTTTTCACGATATTTGTCCGCGCAGCGGATTTAAGTATTTTATTCTTATGGTAAATTACTTTTTAAAACTGTTTGTCATTCCTGCGAAAGCAGGAATCTATACTTAGTGATTTAATTAAAAGAGGATTTTTGTTTACACAGGAATGACAGAAAGAGCATAATAAAACAAACGTTTAAAATTATAAGTTTTTAGATTTTGAGTGCATAACTCATAATTTAAAATTCATAATTCATAATTATTTATATGAAACCAAGCATTCCAAAAGGAACAAGAGATTTTTCGCCAACAGAAATAGCCAATCGTACGTATATAATGAATACGATAAAAGCTGCTTTTGAAAC
>JBLHOD010000149.1:0-4250 GCA_047622545.1 Polaribacter sp.
GTAGGTTTTCCTTTTAGAACCTGATTTTTAGCAATATCTCCATCCGAAATAACAATCATTTTATTATTGCTTGCATTCTCTTTAAAGAGTGAGGTTTCAAAAGGTTTTATACGGTTTTTATAAGCTGATTTAAAATTGCCTTCTAGTAAAAGAGCAAACAATTGGTTGCCTGAAACATACTCTTGCTCCAGAGGTTCATCAGCAATAGATTGTAACTCAATAATTGTGGGCGTTCCTATTTTTTGAGTTAAAGGAGAACTCATCAATAAGGGTGTTTTTTTAATATTGTTTTTAAGCGTATCAATCTGATTTGCAAATTGTAATCTTACAGGAGCAATATTTTTTGTAATCGCATTATTTGGATTTCCACTCACTAAAGGATGGTAAAACCAATCTAAATTTTGAAACTGAGTTTGGTTGCCAACTTTACCAGTTGCCAGCGCAATTTTTGCGGCATATAAATCTTTAATGAGTGTTGTGTTGATTCGAATTCCGTACGAAAATAATAAATCTGTTAAATCTAAATCTCTTGGATATGCCAACATTTTTCCAGTAGCCATTAAGCTATCTTGATCCGCTTGTACATTGTCTATCATCCACAATGTTTTACCGCCGTTTACAATAAATTGATCCAAAGTAAACTTCTCTTCGGAAGTAAACTTTTGAGTTGGTTTTGCAATAATTGCCAAATCAAAAGCGTTTAATTCTTGCAAGGTTTTCTGCGGATTTTTAACTACAGAATCCAACGTGAATTTTGCTAATTTGTATTTTTTAGAAACTTTGCTTAAAAAACTAATCAAATAAATATCCGCTAATTGTCCGTTTCCACTTAAAAAAGCTATTGTTTTTTGTTCTTTTTGAGTTACGGAACTTATAGCATTGCTAAAACTATATTCTAAATTTTCAATTGCTTTTTGCAACTGTTCTTCTTGACTTGCTACGATTGCAGTTGGTAATAAAGAAATCGTTTTTGTTTGATCGCCAAAGTTAATTTCCGCCCAAGGAAAAATAATTGCTTCGGATAATTTACCATCTTCTTCAACGGTTAATTGACTTGGCATCATTCCTCTTTTTATCAAGTCTTCGCGCTGTTCATCAGGGTTTTCGAAATTGATGATGATGTTGCTATTTTTTGCCGCTAATTCTTCTAAATATTGAAGCGTTTCAACTTGTAATCTTTTAAATTCTGACGGAAAATCACCTTCTAAATAAACCGTTATAAAAAGTGGTTTATCAACCTTAGAAAGAATGGTTTTTGTAGTTTCAGAAAGGGTGTAACGTTGGTCTTCTGTTAAATCAAAACGTTGGTAAAATGATTGATTGATGACGTTTATAGCGATTAAACCAATAATCAGAAATAGACTATTTGTTAGCTTCTTATTCATTTTCTAATCTCGTTTTAGTAATGAATAAAAAAAAGATGGTTACACTTAAAAAATAAATAAGATCTCTTGTATCAATAACGCCTCTAGAGATGCTTTTAAAATGTTCGTTAATTCCCAGGTTTTTAATTGTTAAACTGCTGTTTCCAAAAGAGGTTGCAATTGCATCAAATCCGAAGAAAAGGAAAAATGTTATAAAAACGCCTAAAATAAATGCAACAATTTGATTTTTTGATAAAGTAGAGGTAAATAACCCAATGGATGTGTACGTAGACGCTAAAAAAAGCAAACCAATATAAGAACCAATAGTGCTTCCAAAATCAATGTTTCCAATGGGATTGCCTAATTTGTAAACGGTATAAACATAAATAAAAGTAGGGATAATTGCAATAATAACTAAAAGCAGTGAGGCTGTATATTTACCCAAAACGATTTGCCAATCAGATACCGGTTTTGTTTTTAAAAGTTCTATAGTTCCTGTGCTAAATTCATCAGCAAAACTTTTCATGGTGATAGCAGGAATCAGAAAAAGAAAAATCCACGGTGCTAAATAAAAAAATGGAGTTACATCAGCAAAACCCGCATTTAAGATGTTGAAATCGTCGTTAAAAATAAATAAGAACAAACCATTTGTCAGCAAGAAAACACCAATCACTAAATAGGCAATTGGCGATGCAAAAAATGAATTGAATTCTTTTTTTAAAATGGCAATCAAGTTGTAATTTTTTATTTGTTTAAAATACACTTCGACAAGCTAAGTGTAACATTCTAACTTTTTCTTAATCTAGTTACAATTAATAGATAAAATGTCAGCCCTAGCTTGTCATGGATTATTTTATAAGTCGATAACTAACATTATTTTCAAAACCTTCATCTTTAATACCTGGTTGAAAAACAAAATCTTGTTTCTTTAACAACGAAATAGAATCAGAATTATTTTTGTGCGTAAATGCTTCTATGGTTTTTAATTCCATTTCTTGAAATCCGAATTCTAAAATTGATTCAAAAGCTTCACTCATAAAACCTTTTTGCTGATAAATTGGATCTAATTCATAACCAATTTCTGCATACTCTTCTTCATCTTCAAAATTACGTAAACCAATGGTTCCTATTAATTGATGGTTACTTTTTGATTCGATTACCCAAAAAACACCTTTATTGTTTATCGTTAAATTAGAAATACGATCTATAAATGCTCTTGCTTCAGAAAGGTTATTTAGTGTTTTTCTATCAATAAATTCATTAACTTCTTTGTTGGTTCTTAAACCAAAAATTGCCTTAGCATCGTCTAAATTTAATGCTCTTAAAGTTAATCTTTCTGTTTCTAAAACAGGAAAAGGGGTGAAATTGAAATCCATCTTTATAATATTGCTTAATTTTAGTATTTATTGCAAGCTCACTTTTTTATCAACACTCCAAGCTTCTGGTTTATCATTAAAAAACGTTTTAGTTTTTGCCCAAACGTTTTTAAATAAACTTGAGTTCCTATAATTTTCTAAATCACTTTCGTTTTCCCAATAAGAATAGGTGAAAAATATTTCTTGGTTTGTTTTATCTTGATATAATTCAAGTAATTGGCATCCATCAGAGGTTCTAATGAATTCTTTTTTTTCTTCAAACAGTATTAAAAATTCATTAATATGTTTGGAGTGAAAACTCATTTTAACAATTCTAACAAACATAGTTTTAAGTTAAAAGGGTATATTCTGTTTTTGATTCCATAAAAAACTCAATAATTATTGGGTCTCTATAATCCAAGCCTAATAAACTTGAAGCACCACCAACTGTGTTTAAATTACTTCGGTAAATGGCTATTTCTAAAAAACCAGCAGAGTTAAAAATGGCCAATTTATTGCCATCAAACTGTCTTGCATCTTGCGAGTCGTTACCGGTAATTTCATTGTATTTTTTAAAGATTTTAGTAAAATAGTAACGAGATGCACTTACTTTATAAGTTCGGCCTTTACCAATGTCATTAAACATTTTATTACTGATGTTGCTAATTACATTTCCGTAATTATCTATATAAACAACCCCACCAATTATTTGTGTTTGCGCTTGATTTACTTTTGGCTGAATTTCAATCAATTTTTTAAACTCCGTAATTTCTTTTCCTATGACCGTTAAATTTCCTCCTCTTGCAATAAAACAGGCAACTTGCACAAAAACATCTAATACGGGGAAACTACTTTCAATTCGATCATGAATATTAATTTCTACAATTTTTGTTGGCTGAATTTCCGAGGCTATCATTGAGATAATTCCGTTATCAGGGCATACAAAAAAATGCTTATCTAGTTCAATTGCAATGTGTTTGTTGTCTTCACTTAACTCTGAATCCACACCAACAATATGAATCGTTCCTTCGGGAAAACTTTTATAAGAATTCTTTAAAATATAAGCCGTTTCAGTAATATTAAATGGCGATATTTCGTGCGTTATATCAACAATTTTAGCATCAGCTAGCTCAGAATAGATAGCCCCTTTTACAGCACCGACAAAGTGGTCTTTCGTTCCGAAATCTGTAGTTAAAGTGATAAAAGGCATTGAATTTTTTGCTGTTAATTAATTGTGTAAAAATTCTTGATTATTTTACGCAAATCTAATCAATTTACTAGTTTTAATGACTATTTTTATATTAATAATTCTTACTAATATTCTAAAAAATTTAAACATTTGAACGAACGCATTATTGAGTTAACAGACATAAGTCCAAAAGACTTTTTTGGCGCACAAAACAATACTATTGAGCAGTTAAAAAGGTTTTTTCCAAAAATAAAAATTGTTGCTCGCGGATCTAAATTAAAAATTTTTGGTGAAGCATCCGTTTTAGATGAATTCGAAATCCGTTTTGAACGATTAATAAAG
>JBLHOD010000150.1:0-4235 GCA_047622545.1 Polaribacter sp.
CTAATTAAATAATCTTCATCTGCCGTTTTTATATTTCCTCCAGTAATTAAAAGGTTTGTGTTTCTAACAGCATTTGTTAATTCTGAGATAGATAAATTATAGGCTCTTAAATCGTTTTCTCTTACAGAAATTTCTATTTCTTCTGCCGGAAATCCAGATAATGAAACTTGTGAAATTCCTTCTAAACTTCTTAAATCGTTTTCAATTGTTCTGGCGTAATCTTTTAACGATTTTAAAGACAAGCCTTCTCCGCTAATTGTAAAACTTATGGTTGGCCTTATGGTTTCTATTTTTGCAATTACAGGTGGTTCCATTCCTGAAGGAAAAGACGGAACTCGATCAACTGCATTTTTTACATCTGATAAAACAACATCAATATTTTTACCTTTTACAACCTCTACATTTACGGATGCCGAATTTTCTCTAGATACAGAAGTTACTCTTTCTACACCGACAATTCCTTTTAAATTATCTTCAATTTTTAAGACAACTCCTTCTTCAATTTCTTCTGGTGAAGCTCCAGGATATGTAAGATTAATGCTGATTAACTGTGAATCTACTAAAGGGAAAAAAGAAGATTTCATTCCTAAAACACCAATAATACCAAATGCTACAAACGCAATAATAAAAACGTTTACCGCAACTGGGTATTTGATAAAATATGTAATTATTTTTTTCATTTTTTAGTTCTTTTTAGGTGTTTTAACAACCATTCCGTCAAATGCTCCAGGAACAGATTGTGTTAAAACCGAAGTATTGTTTGGCAAGCCTTTTATAACAACAGTTTCTGCATTAAAGTATACCGGATTTACTTCTGTAAGTTTTAAAATGGTGTCTTTTACAGTATAAACACTATTGTTATTTATTAATAATTTTCTAGAAATTTCGAAAGCATTTTTTTCTGATTTGGCAACAACGTTTGCTTCTAAATACATGCCGTCTTTTAAGTCTTTATGAGCAACTTCTATAAATACTTTAATTGTTTGAGAAGCTAAATCTACTTTTCCGTTAACACGAATAACTTTTCCTTTGTATGTTTTTGTTCTTTCTAAGTTTGTTAGAGAAACTGTATTGCCGATTTTAAGCAAATCTGCAAAAGCAGCATTTATAGAAACTTCCATTTCAAAAATTGTTGGATCTATAAATTCTCCTAACTTTTGACCAGCTCTGACCAATGTTCCATCAGAAACAAAAGTCTCCGTTAAAATTCCGTTATATGGCGCTTTTATACTGTATTTTTTTAACTTAACTTCTAAGGTTTTTACATTAAAATAGCTTGTTGTGATTCCTTTTCCGGAAACAAAATACTTTTCTTTATCAGAAGAAAATTTAGGAATTTCTAAAGTTGTTTGATTTAAATCGAAATTGTTTAAATAGGTTTGCCATTTATTAAATTCTTTTGGAAAATCTAATCGAATATCTGGCATTATTGCCGTTATACTATTAATTAAATTACTTTTTTGAGATTGTAAACTTGCATAAAATTCATCACTATTAATATTTAATAATGTTTCGTTTTTGGAAAAAGTTACACCTGCTTTAAATGCTTTTTCGTCAGTATGTAAAACACCTTGAACTTCAGAAAATAATTCGATCTTATTTTTTGCAACTAAATTACCACTTGCTTTAATTACAATCGGAATTTCTTTATTTGTTACTTTTTCTACAAAAACAGTTTTAATTGTTTTATTAAACTTTGGTTTTGGTTTTTGCTTGTTATCAACCATGCTTTTTGCTAACAAAAATGCTGAAGCAATTAATAATAAACCTAGTACTGAAAGAATAATTTTTCTCATGCTAATTAGTTATAAAGTCTGTATAGTTAATCCAAAATTAGTTTGAATTTTTTTTAATAATGAAATCATTACTTGTTGTTCCTTTTTAGAAATATTTGTTTCCATTGTATCCATTATTTTTTTAATAATTGGTCTGGTTTTAACAAACATTTCGTTTCCTAATGATGTAATAAAAACCTTATTGATTCGCTTGTCTTCTTTACTTGTTTTTCGTTGTATATAGTTCTTCTTTTCCATTTTTACTAAAAGTCTTGTTAAAGAAGATTTATCTCGAAAAGTTAAACAGGCAAGTTCGTTTTGGTTAATACCATCATTAAAAAAGAGGTTTTTTAAAATAATAATTTGCTCTTTTGTAACATCTAACTTTTCTGATTTGATAGATTCATCAAGGTAATAATCAATCATCTTGATAGTTCTACCAATCCATGGGCCAATTGAATTTTCAAAATCAATTTCAGTTTCTTTAGATTTCATTGTGCAAAATACCATTAGTTGCACGTGCAACTTATATATTTTAGTTAAAAAATAGTTAAGATTATTTAAAAAAAACCGCAAAAATGCGGCTTCTTTTTATCTGATTTTAAATATCAATATTTAACGAATACTTCAACTATCTCCTGTTTTTTTCACACCTAGTTTTACTAAAATAGTTTCTAGTAAACACCATTTTGTAAAAGCAGATTGTATTAAGTTAACACCGATAAATACTGTAAACCATAACCAATTTGGACTAACATATATAGTCAAAACAACACTAAGTAGCACAAAGCCACCAACAAGAACTCTAAAATATGTGTTTAACATTTTAATTAATTTTTAAGTTTATATAAATTTTTCAATGGGCAAAACAATCGCTTTTATTGGATTGTTTGTTTCTATATTAGAATTAAACACCTCAATAAGGTTGAATAAATTATCTATGTTTTCTTCCTCTGTAAATGAAAAAAACATATTTGATTTATTGCTAGAAAAAGCCATTAAAGGATTTGTGGTAGAAATACCCGTATAACTTGCTGTTATTGTTGGTAAAAAAATAGCATTTGTTTGAAGATATTCTGCTTTTGATTTGTTAAACTCTTGTTCAGAAATCTTTAATGTTAAATTTTTGTTGGAAACGCTATTTAGCACCTCTTCTTTTGTAATGGCAACCGTTTCTTGTCCGTTTATATGAAACTGAAACGAAAATAATAATTAATATAAAAAATATTTTACGCATCGTTATTTCTATTTGATGACGCAAAAATAAGTGCTATTTAAAGATTTGTTGGTAACATAGGTTACCTTCAAAAAAGGTGCTTTTAATAAAAAAACTAAATAGGTTTTAAGAATTATTTTTTTGAACGATAAAAAAAAGTTCCATTCCAGCTCTACTCTGAATAGAATTATAACAATTTTCCATCGTAAGAATATCGAAATGAGGCGTAAAATAGTTTAAGTATTCTTCTTTTGAACCTCCAAAAGGCGGATGATCTTCGTTTAATCTTGCCTCAAAAAGTAATCCTACTAATTTTCCGTTTTTATTAAGTAGTTCTTTAATTTTCACAGCGTAATTTGATCTTAAGTTCGGGTCAATCGCACAAAAAAAGGTTTGTTCTAAGATTAAATCAAAATGAATGTCTAAGTCAAAAAAATTACCATGAATTAATTGTTTTGAAGGAAAATTAGGAGCTTCTTTTTGTAAATTTTGTAACGGAATTTCTGAAATATCAATCACATAAACATTTTTAAATCCTTTTTTAAAAATATATGCTGCTTCATAAGAATTTCCTCCACCAGGAATTAATATTTTTAAATCCTTATTTGTTAATTGATCTATATAAGCTTTTAAAGGCGGAGAAATTTCACCTAAATCCCAACCGGTTTTGTTTGTTTTGTATTTATTTCCCCAAAAAATTTCGTTTAAAATCATGCTTTTCTATTCTTAAAATAAAAAGATAGTATATTTCGACTTGTAACAAATATCGTTAAAAAAAGAAATTACTTTTGTTTAAATGGATTCATTAACACAAATTATTTTAGGTGCTGCAGTTGGAGAAGTTGTTCTTGGAAAAAAAATTGGTAATAAAGCAATGATTTATGGTGCTATTGCAGGAACAATTCCAGATCTAGACATCTTTTCTTCTTATTTTACAGACACCGTTTCTGCCTTAGAAATACATAGAGGCTTTACACATTCTATCTTTTTTTCTGTGTTTTTTGCTCCAATTTTTGGTTGGCTAGTTTCTAAGTTCGAAAAATACAAAAATAGTAAAGATTGGTCTTGGTTGTTTTTTTGGGTTTTGATAACACATCCTATTTTAGATGCGCACACAACTTGGGGAACACAACTCTTTTGGCCGCTAGATTACAGACTTGCTTTTAAAACCATTTTTGTAATAGATCCTCTTTATACTTTACCTTTTTTGATATTTTTACTGTTGGCTTTTTTTCAAAAACGCG
>JBLHOD010000151.1:0-4227 GCA_047622545.1 Polaribacter sp.
CAAATGAGTCGCTTTTTTCTTTTTTAGAAACTTCATTTATTTGGTTAGATACAAATGACAAAACGTCAAACTTTCATTTACTTTTTTTATTAAACTTAACAAAGTTTTTAGGCTTCTACCCAAACACAACCAATATTAATCATACATATTTTAATTTAATAGATGGAAACTTTACGGAATCAACAACAGAAAAAGAAGTTGTTTTTGGAGATAATTTATTTCAATTTAAAAAGCTGTTGGGCACAAATTT
The DNA here is from genome assembly GCA_047622545.1 of Polaribacter sp. Classification (GTDB taxonomy): domain Bacteria; phylum Bacteroidota; class Bacteroidia; order Flavobacteriales; family Flavobacteriaceae; genus Polaribacter. Next base: position 251 of record JBLHOD010000151.1, read on the forward strand.
TGATGGAATAGAATCTATAGAATTTAACCAACAAGAAAGACAACAAGTATTACAAATAATAATTCGTTATTTTGAATTACATTTGGACGGTTTTAGAAAACCAAAGTCTTTAAAAGTATTAGAAACAGTATTTAACTGATGAAGAGAATTTTTACCTTATTAATTGCTTTTTATAGCATTACAAGTTTTGCGCAAAAAATTAAAGTTATAGATAAAGAAACAAGTTTTCCGATAGGAGAAGTTGCTATTTATAATAAAAATTTAACGATTTCTACGATTACAAATGATGATGGAATTGCAGATCTTTCTGATTTTAATCAAAAAGATTTTCTCTTAATTTCACACGTTTCCTATGCTTCAATTAGCATAACGTTAGCGGATTTAAAAAAGAAAAAATTTGTATTAAAATTAATTAAGAAAACGGCGCAATTAGATGAGATTGTTTTGTCTGTATTTAAAAAACAAGAAAAATCTACACGTATTGCAGAGCAAACAATTGCAATAACTAGAGAAGATATTTTAAAAGAATCTCCTCAAACATCAGCAGATTTATTAGCTTCTATTCCTGGAATTAAAGTTCAAAAATCTCAATTTGGAGGAGGAAGTCCTGTTTTAAGAGGAATGGAATCTAACAGAATTTTATTGGTTGTTGATGGTGTTAGAATGAACAATGCAATTTACAGAAAAGGGCATTTACAAAATTCAATTACCATTTCACCTTCATTATTAGAACGAACAGAAGTTGTGTTTGGACCCTCTGTTATTTATGGATCTGATGCTTTAGGTGGTGTAATTCATTATTATACTAAAACTCCAAAAACATCAGAAACGCCAGAAGTAAAAAGTAATTTCTTTTCTAGATTCGGAACTGTAAATCAAGAAATAACAACAAATATATCGGCAGAATTTAGCTTTAAAAAATGGGCATCATTCACTAGTTATACTCAAAGTTCTTTTGGGGATTTAAAAATGGGGAAAAACCGAAATCATGGATTTAAAGATTGGGGATTAGTCCCGCATTTCTCAGAAAACATTGATGCAAATTATAAAGCAAATCCAACTGTAAATTCAGATCCAAATATTCAAAGAAATACAGGATATGAACAAAAAGATTTTTTACAAAAATTTTACATTCCGTTATCAAACAAAACAGATGTAACGGTTAATTTACAATATTCAACATCTTCTAACATTCCAAGATTTGACAAATTAATGGAACTAAAATCTGGTTCATTAAAATTTGCAGAATGGTATTATGGGCCACAAGAACGTTTTTTAGCATCTACACAACTTTCTATTAAACCTGAAAAAAAATGGTTAGATCGTGGAACTGTTACGTTGTCTTATCAGAACATTAAAGAATCAAGAGTTCAAAGAAAATTTAACGATTTAAAACGATTTTATAGAAATGAGGAGGTAGACGTTTACACGTTAAATGGAGATTTTTCTGTGCCTTTAACAAATGAAAAAAACAGAAATTTATCTTATGGCTTTGAAGTCACTTATAATGATGTAATCTCAATTTCTGAAGGAAAAAAGATTGCCGTATCAAGTAATAAAGTAGTTGGTTTTTCTGGTGATTTTAAAGTACAATCACGTTTTCCTGATGGCGGAAGTAGCTATACAAGTTCGGCAGTTTATTCAGATTATAGACAAGACATTAGTTCAAAATCTACTTTAAATACAGGAATTCGATTAACCAATACTAGGTTAAATGCAAAATGGATTGATCAAACTTTTATTGTTTTACCAAAAACTGAAATTGAACTTAAAAATACCGCTTTAACCGCAACAATTGGTTATGTATATAAGCCAATAAAAAATTGGAAAATAAATAGTGTTCTTTCTTCTGGATTTCGTTCTCCAAACATAGATGATGTTGGAAAAATAAGAGAAAAAAACGGAAATGTAACAATACCAAATGTAGCGCTAAAACCAGAGTTTGCGTACAATGCAGAAATCGGAGTTTTAAAGTATTTTAATCAAAGAAGATTTAGTTTTGGGTTCAATACTTATTACACCCTTTTAGATAATTATATAACAAGAGAAGCAAACGGAAACACTATTTCGTACGATGGAGAAATGGGAAATGTAGTTCAAAACATTAATAAAGGAAGAGCTTATATTACAGGTTATACAGCCAGTTATTTTGGAAGAATAAATCATAATTGGAAAACTTCTGGGTTTATTACTCACACAAAAGGAAGAACATTTGATACTGAAGAACCAATGTCTTCAATTCCGCCATTGTTTGGTAAATTTGAAATTAGCTACAGAAAAAATAGATTAGAAATTTCTGCTGATTATCGATTTAACTCTAAAAAAGACATTAAAGATTATAATATTTCAGAAGGAATTGACAATCATGTACAAACGCCAATTATCAACCCAAATGCTACAAATGCTGTTGATAAATACTACGGAACACCAAGTTGGCAAACTGTTGGTTTAAATGGAAAATATGATGTGACTCAGAATTTTTGGGTTCAAGGTAAAATATCAAATCTTTTTGATGAACATTATAAAGAATTTGCATCTGGAGTTTCTGCTCCAGGGAGAAATTTCTCAGTAGCAATTCACGCTACTTTTTAATATTTAATTTTTCCCCGTCACTATCAAAATTTCGCGATAAAACCTGTTCGGTTTTAATAACAGAAACCGCTAGAGTTAAGAGTAAAATTACCATTGGTTGCCATGTCGTTTTTACTGATATTATAAACACTAAAAGTAAGGCTGCAACAAATGAAATTGCAGCATATTGAAGCAACGTTTTGTTAAAGAATGTATTAGCAAAATGCCAAACCTCTTCATTTTTCATCGACTTGTTAGTTCTATATCCATACCATGAGTTTATTTTTTTTGGTGGAAAAAAATAAAACACAATACTAAAGAAAAAAAGCAAACCATTTACTGAAATTACATATACATAAGGATTCATAACTACTATTTTTTGATGGGTCTAATTAAACCTTCTTGCGCAACAGAAGCAATTAAATTTCCGTTTCTAGAATATATATTTCCTCTAGCAAAGCCTCTTGCGCCAAAAGCATTTGGAGATTCTGTTTTGTACAACATCCAATCATCTAAATCAAATTCTCTAAAAAACCACATAGAATGATCTAAACTTGCCATTTGAGTATTTCCATAATTAGCTTTACTAGCATTCGGATACAATGTTGAACTTAAAATATTATAATCAGAAATGTAAGTTAGAATTTGTTGTTTAAGTGCTAATTCTAAATTAGAAGCATTTCCTTTTACTTTAAACCAAACATCAGAAAAAGGAGGCAAATCTTTTAAATCTAAAGGATTTACAATAAAGGTGGGTTTAAATTCTATTGGACGTTCAATTTCTAAAAAGGATTTCATCTGTTTAGGTAAAAAATCACCAAACTGATGCAACATATCATTCCAACTTAACAAATCTTCTGGCTGTTTTATGTCGCTTTCTAATTCTTGCTGATGCTCATGTCCTTTTTCTTTTTTATGAAATGAAGCCGATAATATAAAAATCGTTTTATCTTCTTGTTTTGCAGTAACTCTTCTTGTAGAAAAGCTTCCACCATTTCTCATATTATTTACTAAATACGTTATTGGCAACTCTAAATTACCAGCTTCTAAAAAATAAGCGTGTAAAGAATGTAAAATACGTTGATTAGAAATAGTGTTATTTGCAGCACTTAGAGCTTGTGCCAATACTTGACCGCCAAAAACATTTGGGCTTCCAATGGTTTTGCTAATTCCAATATATTCGTTTTCTGCTTTTTTTTCTAATGTAAGTACGGCAATTAAATCTTCAATATATTTCATAAAATGAATTAATATTTTTACAAATATAAAGAGATTTAATGGGTTAGAGTTTTAGATTTAAAAGGTTTTTGCTGCTTAAATGGTTTGGTTTCTATATAGCTTAAAAAATGTTTTATAAACTTATTTGTGATTGATTTTTTATGACGGATATAACAGGTTAAATCTTG
>JBLHOD010000152.1:0-4222 GCA_047622545.1 Polaribacter sp.
CGTTAGCGAAACTTCAAAAATTCTTACCCAACATCTTCTTTCCATAAAATACTAGAAACTCGTACATTTGCCAAATGCGTATAGATATTATTACAGTGTCTCCAGAATTGATACAAAGTCCGTTTGACTATTCTATCATCAAAAGAGCAAGAGATAAAGGATTGGTTGATGTTCATTTTCATAATTTACGTGATTATGGTTTGGGCAATTACAAACAGATAGACGATACACAATTTGGTGGTGGCGCAGGAATGGTTTTAATGTTAGAACCTATTGATACTTGTATTTCTAAATTAAAAGCTGAGCGGACTTATGATGAAATTATCTATATGACGCCAGATGCAAAAACGCTAAATCAACAAACTGCAAATACACTTTCTTTACAGGAAAATATTATCATTTTAACCGGACATTATAAAGGTGTAGATGATCGTGTACGAGATTTATTTATCACCAAAGAAATTTCTATTGGCGATTATGTATTAAGTGGTGGCGAATTGGCTGCAGCAGTTTTATGTGATGCCGTTATTCGATTAATTCCTGGTGCTATTGGCGATGAACAATCAGCTTTAACAGACTCATTTCAAGACAATTTATTATCTCCGCCAGTATACACACGTCCGTCAGAATACAAAGGATTAAAAGTTCCGGAAGTTTTATTGTCTGGAAATTTTCCAAAAATAGATGCTTGGCGTTCTGATAAAGCTTACGAAAAAACACAACAAATTAGACCAGATTTACTAAATGAGTAATTTGAAAGATATTATACAGAAACATCCAGCATTGGCAATTGTATTCGGATTTCAACTCTTCCGTTTCTTGTTATTGCCTTTCATGGGATTGATGCCACAAGATGCGTATTATCATTTTTACGGAGAAAATTTATCGCTTTCGTATTTTGATCACCCAGGAATGATTGGTTACATTTTACGAGGATTTACAGAGGTTTTTGGTAAAACTATTTTTGTTGTAAAACTCGCAGATTTTGTAGTTACTTCTATTACGTTGATTAGTTTTTACAAATTAGCACAATTATTTTTATCAAAAACAAAAGCATTACGAGCGCTGGTTTTAATCAGTTCTACGTTATGTATTTCTATATTATCATTTAATTCAACTCCAGATGTTCCGTTATTATTATTCTGGACATTGACCTTGATTAGTTTGTACAAAGCAATTTTTGAGCAAAAAAAATGGCATTGGCTTTTTGCAGGGATTTTTATGGGATTGGCTTTTGATAGCAAATACACTGCATTATTATTACAAATTGGCTTATTAGCGTTTTTAGTTTTTTCTAATCAATACAGAAAATTATTAATTTCTCCTTGGCTGTGGTTTTGTTTAGTGATTTCTGTTTTAGTTACATTTCCGGTTTGGTGGTGGAACTACCAACACGATTTTGCGTCTTTTGCTTTTCAAGGATCAAGCAGAACAGGAAGTATCTCACAATTTAAAATTTCTCCAGATTATTTCTTTGGAGCAATCGGACATCAAATAGTATTGTTATTACCTGTTTTATTTGCGATTTTTATAACGTTTACTTTTAAATTTATTAAAAGAGCGTTGCTGAAATTTAAATTACCAAAAGCGAAGACATTGTTCTTGCTTGCTTTTTTCATTCCTACTTTTGTTGGTTTTTTTGCTATAACTCCTATTTATTGGGTAAAACTAAATTGGATGATGCCGTCTTACATTACTGGAATTGTTATTGCCGGAATGTTTATCAGTAAGAAATTGGTAAAAGCGCAGATTATTACATCCATTGTTTTTCATGTTTTAATTGCGGCACAAATTCTATTTTATTTAGTTCCTATTAAAAGTGATGATACGTGGCTAGGCTGGGAAGAATTAGCAACAGAAACTAAAGTATTACAAGAAAGTTACCCAAACACATTTGTGTTTTCTAATGACAACTATAAAACTTCTGCAGCACTAAACTTCTTTATGGATGATAAAGTGTATGCGCAAAATATTGTTGGTTTAAATGCCTTACATTTTGATTATTTAGGAGATAATTTATCAGATTTAAACAGTAAAAATGCATTATTTATAGATTCTGACACTCGTTTTAAGAATGCTGATAAAAGAGGAGAAATTCCGACTGAACTGAAAGGTTACTTTGAAAACATTGTAGAACTACAACCAATCATCATAACATTAAAGGGCAAAGAGGTTCGTAAATTTTGGGTATTCTATTGTGCTAATTATCAGCATAAAAAATAATAAAATAAAAACAATTTTTTTCTAAAATATTTACTAAATTTGCAACCTCAAAATTAACCTCTGACGAAAAAATCGTGAAAGTTGGTTCTTGAAAAACATAAATAAAATAAAGATGGAATCTTTAATAAAATTTGTACAAGACGAATTTGTAACAAAAAACGAATTACCAGAATTTTCTGCAGGTGATACTATTACAGTGTATTACGAAATTAGAGAAGGAGAAAAAGTTAGAACTCAGTTTTTTAAAGGAGTTGTAATACAACGTAAAGGAGCTGGATTATCTGAAACTTTTACAATCAGAAAAATCTCTGGAACTGTTGGAGTTGAGCGTATTTTCCCTGTGAACCTACCATCAATCCAAAAAATTGAAGTTAACAAAAAAGGACAAGTTAGAAGAGCTCGTATCTTTTACTTTAGAGGTCTTACAGGTAAAAAAGCAAGAATTACTGAAAAAAGAAGATAATTCTCTTTTACCAAAACCATATAAAAAAAGCGTTGTGATTTTCACAACGCTTTTTTTAATGAACAAATGTTAATAAGGCATGTTTATATCTTGTTGATTACTAATTAGTTAAAAAAATTGATTTTTAAAAATGGTTTTATATATTTGAATTGTTGAAACGAAGTAACAGTATAATTTATCGTAAGACTATGCGTAGTGTTATTTCGAAGAAACAATAGAGTAACGTTCTTTATTATCGTTTTTCATAAACAAGGTAAAAGTGATTTACAGCAATGATAATTCATTTTTAGAACTCAAGGAAAGTAATCTGTAAAAAGAGAACAAACGAAAGTTCAGAACCAAAGCGTAAGCAGAAGTTTCTTTAAATTTGAAAAACACATCGAATTGTCAATATTAGTAATATCTATACAGAATGTGTAAATGGAGCTAGACAATTCAACAACTGAAATAAAAGAAGTTGATTTTTTATTGAGGCATAGTTGTTCACTTGTTGAGGGACTACTTGTAAAGCGTTGTAGGAATACAACAGGATTAACGGACAGTATTTCAAAGAAGCCATATCATAACAAGCAATTGTTGGATATGGCTTTTGTTTTTAATAACAAAATCTATCTTTAAGAGTTTTTTTTTATTGAATTCATATTTAATACAGCACATTATTAATAATTTGATAGATTTTTTCTCATCATTAATCACTAAATTTGTAACCCTTAATTCAGCCTAGAAACTGAATTAATTCGTAATAAAATCAATCATCAAAAACATATCCTATGACAAAAAATGCTACAATAATATATACCAAAACCGATGAAGCTCCTGCTTTAGCAACATACTCTTTTTTACCAATTGTACAAGCATTTACTTCAACGTCAGGAATAGAAATAGCAACTAAAGACATCTCTTTAGCCGCAAGAATATTAGCCAATTTATCAGAATACTTAACCGAAGATCAAAAAGTAAATGATGCATTGGCAGAGTTAGGAGATTTAGCTAAAACTCCAGAAGCCAACATTATAAAATTACCAAATATTAGTGCTTCTGTTCCACAATTAAAAGCAGCAATAATAGAATTACAAGAGAGTGGGTTTGCGATTCCAGATTATCCAGATGAAGAAATTACTGAAGAAGATAAAAAAATAGCTGCTTGTTATAATAAAGTAAAAGGATCTGCTGTAAACCCTGTTTTACGTGAAGGGAATTCTGACAGAAGAGCTCCGAAAGCAGTAAAAAATTACGCAAAGAAAAACCCACATTCTATGGGAGCTTGGAGTTCTGATTCTAAAACTCATGTAGCTACAATGACTGAAGGAGATTTTTTTCATAATGAAAAATCTGTTACAGTAACAAATGCTACTGATGTAAAAATAGAACACATAAACAAAAAAGGAAAAACGACCATTTTAAAAGCTTCTACTCCATTATTAGCGGGTGAGATTATTGATGCTACTATAATGAGTAAAAAAGCATTAATTGACTTTTTAGATGAACAAGTTGAAGACGCTTTAGATAAAAACGTATTGTTTTCTTTACACATGA
>JBLHOD010000153.1:0-4218 GCA_047622545.1 Polaribacter sp.
TTGGGTATAGAATGAAAATATAGGCAAAATACGATAAATAAAAAGATTAACTTATTTCGCCTTTATTTGTTCTTTAATAAGGCGGATGATCCCTAACGCTTAAAATAAACTATGCACAACAAAAAATAAAATGCCATTAAAACAGACGTTTATTCAAGCGTTAGCGAAACTTCCTAAAAACATTCCTTACTTTCATCAGGTAAAATTCAATATCTTATTTTAATTAAGTATCTTGGATTTTTATATGGCACACCAAATGTGGATCCATTTTTATACAGTTATATTTATGAAATTTTCTAAAATTATTTTAAGTTTTTTTGTAGTAGTTGCCTTTTCATGTAAAAAAACAAACACTCTGATTCCAACAAAAAAGTCAACGCCAAAAAATGTAATCCTTTTAATTGCTGACGGTACTGGATTATCACAAGTATCATCAGCCTTTTACTTTAAAGAAACTTCACCAAATTATGCACGGTTTAAGCGTATTGGATTAATTAAAACATCATCTTCAAGAGAAGATGTTACTGATTCTGCAGCTGGCGCAACTGCTTTTTCGAGTGGAGTAAAAACATATAATGGAGCTATTGGTGTAGCTGATGACTCAACTGATGTAGCAACTATAGTAGAAATTGTTTCACTCAAAAACATTAAAAGTGGAGTCATTTCAACTTCATCAATTGTTCATGCAACACCAGCTAGTTTTTATGCTCATGCATTAAACAGAAATTTTTATGATGAAATCGCATCTGATTTGGCTGCTTCTGATATTGACTTTTTTGCTGGAGGTGGTACTAAGTTTTTTAATAAACGTAAAGATCAGAGAGATTTATTTAAAGATTTAAAAGCAAAACAATTTACTATTGACACGACTAAACTAGGAGATTTCAATAGTATTAAGTCCTATTCAAAAGCTGCTTATTTATTAGGAGCAGAACACATGCCTCCAACAGCAAAAGGACGAGGCGATTATCTTCCAAGAGCTACAGAGCTAGGTATTCAGTTTCTTAATAAAGACAAATCTAATTTTTTCTTAATGGTTGAGGGCTCTCAAGTAGATTGGGGAGGGCATGCTAATGATAGTGATTATCTTATTTCAGAATTAATTGATTTTGATGATGCTATTGGTAAAGCATTAGATTTTGCAGAGAAGGATGGAAATACATTGGTCATTGTAACTGCCGATCATGAAACTGGTGGGTTTACATTAGCAGCTTCTAAAAAAACAAATGCAGAAGGTAAAGAGTATAGTGATTATTCTGAGGCAACAGGTATCTTTTCAACAGGAGGGCATTCAGCCACGTTAATACCTGTATTTGCATATGGACCAGGAGCTGAAGAGTTTACAGGAGTGTATGAGAACAACGAGATATTTCATAAGATATTGAAAGTGACTGGATGGAAACAATAATGTGTTAATTATGATATGTTTCATTAGAAGAGTAATTAGAGCACAGCACAGTGTGTAATTAATTACTGTGGAATTTCCCTAGCAAAAAATCATACACCAACCTTTAAGCAAACTCGCTAAAAACATTCCTTACTTTCATCAGGTAAAATTCAATATCTTTGCTTTTTCTAAAAAACAAGATGCAACAAAGAATACCTAATTATATAAAATACCTTTTTGTAAACCTTTTTTCTATAGCGTTATATGCGTTTTTATTTCGGTTGGTGTTTTACTTCTTTTTTGCACAATTAAACTCAGTTACAAACGCAGAAATACAACAAGCATTTTGGCTGGGAATTCGTTTTGATATCAAATTGGCTACATTGGTCGTTTTTCCAATTGCCATCTTATTGTTTAGCATCAATCAACGTTTCTTTAAACACAGAGTTTACAAGAAAATTGGTGTAATCTATTTTACCATCATGTATTTGGTAATTACATTCTTTTATCTGTTTGATTTTGGTTATTATGAGTATTTAAGCATCCGTTTAGATGCAGCTTCCCTCCGATTCTTAAGCAATTTAAAAATCTCTACACAAGTATTATTTGAAAGTTATCCTGTTTATAAAGGGTTGTTTGGATTGCTTATTTTAGGGCTTGTTATTTATAAATTCAATTCGTTTTTATATAGAAAGTTCAATATAGAAACTGCACCAATTTCTAAAAAGAGAAAAGCCTTTTTTATTGTCATTCCGTTTTTTATATTGGCATTCGGAATTTACAATAGCCTTACACATTATCCGCTACGTTGGAGCCAAGCGTTCTTTTCTAAGAATCAATCGATCAACCAGTTTGCGTTAAACCCTATTTTATATTTCTACGATAGTTTTGCTTTTAGAAGTACGGGGTTTAATTTAGAGAAAACCAAAAAGTATTATCCTTCAGTTGCCAAGCAGTTACATTTAGATAAAGACTCGTTGGACTTTAAAAGAAGCGTTGTAAGACCAGATTCTATTACCAAAACACCAAACGTAGTTATTGTAATGTTAGAATCTTTAGGAGCTGCACCAATGAGTTATTATGGCAATCCAATCAATACAACTCCTAAAATGGATAGTATTTTAAGAAACAGCGCCAACTTTACAAATTTTTATGTGCACAAAGCTGGAACTGCAGGAAGTGTTTTTGCAAGTATTACAGGTTTGCCAGATGTAGATAATGTAGAAACGGCGTCTCGAAACCCAATGGTTATTGACCAACGTATTATTTTTGATCAGTTTGATGGTTATGAAAAACTATATTTTTTAGGAGGAAGTGCAAATTGGGCAAATATTCGTGGAATTTTTCAGTCGAATATCAACAATTTAAAAATCTTTGAAGAAGGAAGTTATCAAGATGAAAACCGAGCAGATGTTTGGGGAATTGATGATTACGAATTGTTTAAAGAATCTGATAAGGAATTGCAAAAATTACACAGACAAGACAAGCCTTTTATAGCATACATCCAAACCGCAACCAATCACATGCCATTTACGGTTCCGGATGAAAAAGAATGGTATCGTCCTTTAAAAGAAGGTGAAATTAGTGAAGAATTGTTACAAAAATCTGGCTTTAAATCGGTAGCACAAATTAACGCGTTGCGTTATTTAGATTTTAATGTGGATAGATTTTTAAAACGTGCAAAAGAAGCTGGTTACTATGAAAACACCATTTTCTTGTTCTTCGGAGATCATAATACAGCGATGAATCCTGTTAATTTTTTAGAGAAAAAAGAATCAGCATTAGGAACTGTCGTACATCACGTTCCATTTTTTGTGCATGCTCCAAAATTCACCAAATCTAAAGTAATTTCTAAGTTTACTAAATTGGTTGATATTGTTCCGACTGCAGCAAGTTTAGCAAACATCAACTATACAAATTATACATTAGGTTCTAATGCGTTAGACTCTGTAGAAGCAACAGATTTTGCTTTTATATATAAAGCCATCAATGGTGAACCAGCAATTGGTTTGCTACAAAACGATTTTTACTACACATTAACTACAGTTTCAAATTCTGCTAATTTGTACGACTTTAATGGTAACGATTTAACCGACATAAAAAAAGACCACCCAAATGTTACCAAACAAATGGATAGCCTTTTAAGAGGTTATTACAATGCTACGAAATACTTGTATTACAACAACAAGAAAAGTAAGCAGTAAATATTTTGTTATTCTCGCCAAAGCGATAATCCAAAACAACACTGTCTTTACGACTTTAATGGAGGAATCTCATCATATAGATTTCTCGGCTTCATTTCATTTCGCTCGAAATGACAATGATTATAAATACTTACTTTTCAAATAATTTTATTGAAAATAGATTTTGCAATTTAAATGCAGAAAACCCAAGAATAGCTCCAATAGTTGCGCCTGCTAAAATATCAATCGGAAAATGAACTCCTAAATACAATCTACTATAGGCGAAAACTAATGGAAAAATAAATATGAATTTGATGTATTTATAACTGTCTTTAAACAACAAATACGCAAACATAGAGAATGTCATTGAAGTTGTAGCATGACCAGAAGTAAAGCTATAACTCTGTGGCGTAATTATGGTTCTTAATAAATGATTGATACTTATATCATTATTAGGTCTTAATCGTTCAAAGGTTCCACGAATAACATTTGTAAATTGATCAGAAAAAGCAACCAATAAAATTACAAAAAGGAATATGAATCCGCCTTTTTTCCAACCAAAATTTTTAAAAATTAAAAAAATAATTAGCAAAAACAATGGAGCCCAATTGAATTGATTTGTAATAAATAACCAAAATGGATCCCATT
>JBLHOD010000154.1:0-4156 GCA_047622545.1 Polaribacter sp.
GTATCGTTTTCTACATCAGAAATTTCCCAGCTTTCGCCAATATTTTTTTGATTTGATTTTTTAGACAGTAATTGCATCAATTTTTTGCCACCCCAAATTTTTTCTTTTAAGATGGGTTCAAATTTTAAAAATTGATTTATAGTTGTTTTCAACATATTGAATACAAAAATACAATGAAATTTAGATTTATGATCCTTAATAAAAATTAATTAACTTTGATACTATAATCAACTAAAAACCAAACTTATAAAACCACAATAAAATTCAACATTTATTTGTGGCAATTAAGGTGATTCTTTTATATGAAAAAACTACTCACACTAGTACTCTTATTCTTAATTTTTAACGGGTTTAGTCAAGAAAAAAAACTCAAAGAATATTCTCATACCGAGTTTTTTAACATGATAAAAGCAGAAAAAGATTCTGTTTTTAACTTACAAGATGCTTTTATTTCTTTTACAAAAAAAGACAGCGCGTTTGCGTATCAACTAATTGATGGCAAGTTTCAATTTAAAACCAACGACACTATTTTTATAGACAAAACTATAGAACTAGTAAATGTTCATTTTGAGCATAATATGGATGATATTGGACAACCTGTTGGTTTACCGTTTATCGTTTTTAATAAAGATGTAATTATTGCAGACACCACTTCTATGTTGTTTTTAAATTGTGTTTTTAAAGGTTTTTTAGAGATTAACACAGAAGTTTTAGGAAACAATCAGATAAACGAATTAGACAAAAATCATTTAGAATATGATGCAAACATTGGATTTTATAATTCTACTTTTTACAACGATATTATCATGTCTATTGGCTCTATAGAAAACTATTCTTCTATCTCGTTTAAGATGTTTTATAATACATTTATTTCTGAAGGAAAAAGAACCGAAAGCCAAGTTGTAACTAGCAATATAAAAGATACACATTTTGATGAAAACATTTTTAAAGGAAATGGTTTTTTCAATCTAAGTGTAGATACTTCAATGTTTTTAAGTGTATTTAGAAATAATTTTGGTGATTTTAGAATCGATTTTTCAAAAGCATCTTTAAATAATGCGCAAGTATATTTGGTTGAAGAAAATATTTTTAACAAAGAATTACTGTTAAGAATTGATGAATTTAGCATCAATCATACATATAGATGGAAACAATGGGAGAACAAAGTAATTTCTAATGGTGGATTTGATTTGTACTTAAAAAGCTTAATGGATAAAGACAAAACGCTAGATTATTACGATTTGTATTATACCGATTCGGTTTTTAACAATTATAAAGATCGATACAAATTTGAGTATGAAAACTCGTATAAATTTGAAATGCAATTGCTTGGACAATTTTATGATTTCTACAAATTACAACACGATTCTGATTACGCCAACGAAGTTTATGTAGAATTTAAAAATTTAGAAACCAAACGCTACGCTTATTTATACAAAGAAAATCCAACCTTCAGTTCGTTTTTTACGTGGAAAATAAATCAGTTTTTAAAAATATTTTCTAGTTATGGAACCAATCCGTCGTTGTCAATTATATTCTCTTTATATGTCATATTCATCTTCGCATTTGTGTATATGTTGTTCCCAAATAGTTGGGAAACAGGTAGAAAAAATAGGCTTATGAATCGTTTACGTTTCTTTACCAAGTACTTTAGACAAAACGAAGGGATTAGAGAGATTTACGAAGAAGAAAAGCAACACGACGTAATGTCTTATACCGAGTTTAGAGATTATATGCACAGTAGTAAAAAAGAAATTCCAGATTTCTTTATTTGGCTAGCGCGCCCAATTTATTATTTCTCTTCGTACAATTACAAAATGACAGGACGTGTTTTAAATCATACCGATTTTTTAAAAGGGAGATGGGTAGATTTACCTAGAAGAAAAAAAATAGCAACTAGCTTTATTATTGGGATTTGGATTTTTGTTTTGATTCTGATCGACATATTTGTTAAGTTTTTAAATGCGCTAACCTTATCCATTAATACTTTTACGACACTAGGTTTTGGAGAAATACCGATGAAAGGAATTCCAAGATATTTAGCCATTATACAAGGATTTATTGGTTGGTTTATGTTAACCATCTTTAGTGTGTCATTAATTTCTCAACTTTTAAATTAAAAAAAACCTAACTTTTATGAAAACTAAAATCATTTTAATACTTGCCTTATCATTTGCATTTTTAAGCTGTAACAATACAATTAATTGCAAAATTGAAACTACTGAAGGAGACATATTTATAGAATTATATCCAGAAAAAGCACCTGTAACCGTTGCTAACTTTTTAAAATATGTAGACGCAGGTTTATATACAAACGCTTCTTTCTTTAGAGTAACAACAGCAGAAAACGAAGCGACAAGAGATATTAAAATTGAAGTAATTCAGGGTGGAATCACTGGAAATAATCAAAGCTTTCCTCCTATTGAAATAGAAGCCACAGAAAAAACCGGAATTCTACATGAAAACGGAACACTTTCTATGGCAAGAAGCGAACCAAATACGGCAACAAATAATTTCTTTATTTGTATCAATCCGCAACCTGCATTAGATTTTGCGGGAAAAAGAAATCCTGATGGATTTGGCTTTGCTGCTTTTGGCAAAGTAACTCAAGGAATGGAAATTGTTCGAAAAATACAAGCTGGAGAAAATAAAAATCAGCGTTTATTAGAACCAGTTATTATAAAGTCAATTAAAAGAGGACAATAATGATTAAAATCTTTCGTAAAATTCGTCAAAACCTTTTATTCGAAGGTAAACCTACCAAATATTTTAAATATGCAATTGGAGAAATATTACTGGTTGTTATTGGTGTTCAAATAAACAATTAGAATGAAGGTCGCATCAATAAAAAAATTAAAATAAAGTTATTAAAAGAATTACTAGAAGACACCAAGGGTGATTCTACGAATACACTAAATGAATATTACAAAAGAACAGAGTATAAAAAAACAATAACTATTTACAAAAAGAAAACTAATGGACGGATTTAACATCATCATGGTAATTGCCATCATCTTATTTGCTAGACTAGCAGTAAGATTGGTTATAGGTTATAAAAAACATAAAAAAGAAGACAACGATGATTAAATTTTTTCGTAAAATAGTTTCTAATTTTACTCCCCAGAATACGTTACAAAGTTTCTTGGCGTTTCATAAAGCGTGATAGAAACCTCTAAGGAGGTTCTAATTTTTGCCCGTAGTTTGTTATAAATAACAACCGAAATATTTTCTACAGTCGGATTCAAGGTTTTAAATTCTTCTACTTCAATATTTAAGTTTTTGTGATCAAAAATATCTTCAATTTCGGTTTTAATCAATTCACGTAAAACAGATAAATCCATTACAAAACCAGTAACCGGATCAATTTCTCCAGTAACAGAAACCGTTAATTCGTAATTATGCCCGTGATAATGCGGGTTGCTACATTTACCAAAAGCCTCTGCATTTTTTTCATCAGACCATTGTGGATTAAACAATCTATGTGCTGCGTTAAAATGTGCTTTTCTATGTGCTGTAACTCTAGGCATTTACTATTCTCGAATAATATTCATTAAAAATGATTTTAAACCATTCTGTATAAATTGTAGGATTTTTTTCCATATCAACTTTTACTTCTTCTAATCGCATCCATTTAAACGCTTCCACTTCTTCTCTGTTAATAACTGGATTCTTATTATAGTCTCCAATCATTACATGGTCTAATTCGTGTTCCGTTAAGCCGTTATCAAAAGGCGCTTTGTAAATAAACGAAAATACTTCTTCTAATTCACTAGAAAAACCCATTTCTTCTTGTAGTCTCCGTTTTCCTGCTTCTAAAGAAGTTTCTCCATTTCGTTGATGCGAACAACAAGTGTTAGTCCATAATAAGGGAGAATGGTATTTATCCGCAGCTCTTTGTTGCAATAATAGTTCTCCTTTATCATTAAAAGTAAAAACCGAAAAGGCTCTGTGTAACAGCCCTTTTTCATGTGCTTCCATTTTAGGCATTAACCCAATTTGGTTGTCATTTTCATCCACTAAAACTACTTGCTCTTCTACCATAAAACAAATGTAACAAAATCAATTATCTTTGCAATTAATAAACAAGTCTTTTAAAAATGAAATTATCCAAATTAGGTATTACTTTACTAATACTCACAGCATTTATAAATTGTGA
>JBLHOD010000155.1:0-4151 GCA_047622545.1 Polaribacter sp.
AGAAGGACAAAAACCTTCTAAATTAACTGTTAGAATTACCACTCAAAACATTAATAACAGTGATAAGTTTATTTCTATCAATGGAGGAATTAACGAAATGGCTATTTCTCCTAATGGAAAAGAAATTGCATTTATTGCAAGAGGAGAAGTTTTTGTTACTTCAGTTGATAAAACTTTTACAAAAAGATTGACCAATACTCCAGAAAATGAGCGTTTTGTTACTTGGGGACCAGAAGGAAAATCTGTTGTGTATAGTAGCGAGCGTAATGGGAAATGGAATATCTACAAAACAGAGAAGCTAAGAGCAGAAGAACCTTTCTTCTATGCTGCAACATTGGTTAAAGAATCTGTAGTACTTGAAAATAAGTTTGATAATTACTTAGCGCAATACTCGCCAGATGGTAAAAAGTTAGCGTATGTAGAAGGAAGAAGAACTTTGAAAATAAAGGACTTAAAATCAAAGAAAGAAACCACCCTACTTACACCAAAAGATTTATTCCATATGAGAGATGGAGATCAAAATTTCACTTGGAGTCCAGACAGCAAATGGTTGTTAGTAGATTGGGGAAAAACATTGAGCAACGGCGAAGTTTTATTAATGGCTGCAGATGGTTCTAAAAGAGTAAACTTAAATGAAAGTGGTTACTACGATTACAGTCCAAAATGGATAAATGATGGGAAGCAAATGATTTGGTTTAGTAATAGAAATGGATTAAAATCATACGCTACAAGTGGTCAATCTCAAAGTGATGTATACAGCATGTTTTTTAATCAAGATGCTTGGGATGAGTTTAATTTAAGTGATGAAGATTACAAATTGGTACTCGCTTTAAAAGAAGAAGCTAAAAAAGTAAAAGAGAAAGCAAATAAGGATAAGAAGGACGATAAAGAGTCTAAAGATAAAAAGAAGTCAGATGAAAAGAAAGATGTTACTCCACTTACATTTGATTGGGATAATATGAAAGACAGAACTAAAAGATTAACGATTCATTCATCAAGTTTAGGTGATGCTGTATTGTCTAAAAAAGGAGATAAATTATACTACTTATCAAGTTTTGAAGGAAAAGCAAACCTTTGGAGTACAAACCTAAGAACTAAAGAAACCAAAATGGTTTTAAAATTAAATATTGGTCGCGGTAGTTTGCAATGGGATAAAGAAATGAAAAATCTATACTTATTAAGTAGCGGAAAAATATCAAAAATTGATCCTAAAGCAGGGAAAAAAGAAAGTATTAAGATTAATGGCGAAATGGAATTTGATGAAGTTGCAGAAAGAGTTGCTATGTTTAACCATGTTTGGATTCGTACAAATGCTATCTTTTATGAGCCTTCTTTTCATGGTGTAAACTGGGAGTTAATGAAAAAAGAATATCAAAAATATTTACCACATATTGGTAATAACTTTGAGTTCTCTGAAATGTTATCAGAAATGCTTGGAGAATTAAATGTTTCTCATTCGGGTTCTCGATACAGAGGTGATCCTCTTTCTAACGCAGATGCAACAGCATCTTTAGGAATCTTCATGAATTATAATCATGATGGTGATGGTATTTTAATTGACGAAATTATTACAGGTGGACCTTTAGATAAGGCGAAATTTAATATTACAGCCGGAATGATTATTGAAAAAATTAATGGAGAAACGATTGATAAAAACCAAGATGTGGCAAAATATCTAAATAGAATGAACGGTCAATTTATGCTGTTAGATGTTTTAGATACAAAAACTAAAAAGAGTCAAATAATAACAGTGAAACCAATTTCTTTAGGAGCAGAAAACAGATTGTTGTATAAAAGATGGGTAAAGATTAATGAAAAAGAAGTTGATAAAGCGAGTAATGGTCAATTAGGATATGTGCACATTCCTGGAATGAGTGACGCTCCTTACAGAAGTATTTATCAAGATATGATGGGTAAATTTTCTGAACGCAAAGGTGTTATTGTAGATACTCGTTTTAATGGTGGTGGAGATTTAGTTGCTGATTTAGCAATGTTCTTTACAGGTACTTCATTTATAACGTATGCTACTGCGGCTAAAGTTGTTGGTGGAGAACCAACTTCTCGTTGGACAAAGCCTACCCTATCAATTTTTAATGAAAGTATGTATTCAGACGGACATTGTTATGCTTCTGGTTATACAGATTTAAAAATCGGAAAAACAGTGGGTATGCCAGTTCCTGGAACTTGTAGTTTTGCTGGTTGGGAAGGATTGCCAAATGGTGCTTCATGGGGAGTTGTTCCTATTAGTGCTAAAAATAAAGCTGGAGAATGGATGGAAAATAACCAAACAAATCCATTAATTCAAGTTAAAAATATGCCAGGAATTATTGACAATGGAAGAGATCAACAATTAGAACGCTCAATTAGAGAATTACTAAAGGAAGTGAAATAAAATTCTGTCAATTCGAGTAAATTTCACTAATGAAAAATTCTTAATACAATTATCTGTCGAAAATTACTCGAACTAACATCCTAATTATAACTAAAAAAGCGAAGCTAATGCTTCGCTTTTTTTATGATGTTTATACAAATAAATCAACTTTTAAAATTCTGATACGTTTTTAAATCCTAACTTATTCATCTTTGTTAAAATTGAAGGGCAATTCAAGTTTAAATTTAACCGCTACTAGTCGAATACTAATAACCGTAAATATAGTTGAGAAAAATTGAATATTTTCTGGTAAATTAAAATGATTTGTAATTAAATAAACGGTTCCTCCAGCCAAACAAGCCGAAGCATAAATTTCTTTTTTAAAAATTAACGGAATTTTATTGGTTAATACATCTCTAATAACACCGCCCATTACAGACGAAACCATTCCCATTACAATGGCTATAAATGGATGCAAATCATAAGCCAATCCTTTTTGAACGCCTAATAGAGTAAAAACACCAATTCCAATAGTATCAAACAAAAATAGGGTTTTACTTAATGGCGCAATTTTACTTTTAAATAAGAAAGTAAAAACGACAGCAGCTAAAATTGTCCAGATGTAATTTAAATCTCCAATCCAATTTATTGGATGTGCATTTATCAATACATCGCGCATCATTCCTCCACCAACAGCAGTTGCAAAAGCAATAATTATAACGCCAAATAAATCGAATTTTTTATTAGAAGCAACCAAAGTGCCAGAAATTGCAAAGGCAAACGTACCTATGATATCTAAAATGTAAATTAAATTCATTTAAAAAGTAATCTCATTGAATTTTATTTCTAAATCTTTCTGAATCTGATGAATATGTTCCAATTCGTAAGGTAATATTAAGGCTAAAGAAAATCCTGTTTTCCCTGCTCTTGCTGTTCTTCCACTTCTATGAGTGTAATATTCTAGTTGCTCTGGTAATTGATGATGTATTATAAACGCTAAGTTGTTGACGTCAATACCTCTTGCAGAAACATCTGTAGAAATTAAACACTGACAGTCTCCTTTTTTAAAGATACGCATAGCTCTATCACGCTCTTTCTGCTGCATGTTTCCTTCTAATGCTTCTACAGCAAACCCTTCTTCTTTTAATTGTTCAGTTAAGTTTTGAGTACCTGCTTTGGTTCTACAGAAAATAATACCTCTGTCATTTGGTCTTTTTTCTAGAAAAGAAACAATCAATTTAGTTTTTTCTTTAATCGTAGTTTTTATATACTGATGTGTAATATTTTCATTGACTAAACTGTCTGGGTTTACAGAAACTCGAACAGCAGTTGGACTCATATATTTTTTGATGATTTTTTGAATTTCATCTGGCATTGTTGCAGAAAACAACCAAATGTTTCCTGTTCCGCTTGTGTATTTTAAGATTCTATTTAAATCTTGTTTAAAACCCATGCTTAACATTTCATCGGCTTCATCTAACACAACATTTTTCACATTCTTAAGGTTTACTTCTCCTCTTTCAATTAAGTCGATTAACCTTCCTGGAGTTGCAACAATAACATGTGTTGTTCTGTTAAGATTGTTTATTTGTCTGTCGATTTTTTCTCCACCATAAACTGCTTCAATAAAAATTTTATCATCACAATATTTAGTGAATTTAAAAAGTTGCTTTTTTATTTGCTGAACCAATTCTCTTGTTGGTGATAAAATTAATGCTTGAACTGAACCATCATTTGAATCAATTTTATGAAGAATAGGCAATCCAAAAGCAGCAGTTTT
>JBLHOD010000156.1:0-4143 GCA_047622545.1 Polaribacter sp.
ATCTACTTAAAACAATTAATATTAACCCTATAAAAACCAATTTCCGTTTTGGCCAAATAATGGTTTTAAAAGCTTTTAGAATAGAAACCTTCGGTTTTTTTTTATCTTGTTTTGAATCTTTAAGATGTTGCATCAATACTATTAATTTTAGAGTAAACGTTATTCTTCCTAATTGTCAACTTATATGCCATACAAAAGAATATGACATAATAACAAAAAGATTGACAAATGGTGTTTTTTTCCTCTAAAACTTTAATTTACTATCTCAAAGAATTCGGTTTTTTATCTAGACGTATTATTTAAGTTGAATCAATTTTACTTTATCTAATACAACCATAATACAGTAAGTAAGATCTATTTCATGCCATTTTACACCTCCAAAATTTGCTCTACTACTATGTGCGTGGTGATTATTATGATATCCTTCTCCCATCATTAAAAAATCAAAAGACAATAGGTTTTTAGAAGTATCGCTCACTTTAAAATTAACATATCCATAAATATGTGCAAACCAATTGATAATTACACCATGAATTGGAGCCATTAAAAATGCAACTGGAAGAAAGAACCATTGCCACCAAGCAGTTGCAAAAAACACAAAGAATAAAACATATAATACTCCCCAAGTTAATCGAGATATTTTAGAACTTGCAAAAGCATCAAAACGTTCCCATTGTGGTACGTTTTTAGTAAATTTTTCTTCTATTGAAATTCTTTTCGTATTTATGTCTTGATAGATGTTTTTTGTACGCCACATCATACTAAATAAATTTTTATCATATTTTGGTGAGTGTGGGTCTTTTTCTGTGTCAGCATACGCATGATGCATTCTATGCATAACACCATAACCGTAAGCACTTAAATAATTAGAACCTTGGGTCAACCAAGTTAAAAAAAAGCAAACTTTTTCTCCGAATTTAGACATTGTAAATGTTTGATGTGCAGCATATCTATGGAGAAAAAAGGTTTGAAAAAACAAACCAGAATACCACAAAATCAATATTAAAATTACTACGTACATCTTCAATTATTTAGTGTACAAATAACCGAACATAAATTGTAATATAAAATGAACCTAAGTTAAGAAATTCGTCTTCTTATTCTACTTAAAGCTTGTGCGGTAACGCCAATATAGGAAGCAATATATTTTAACGGAATTTGCTTTATAAGGTTTGGTCTTTCCTTAAATAAATTTAAATAGCGTTCTTCTGCAGTTTCATTTAATAATGATTGTTCCCTTTTAGACTTTATTAAAAATAAACGCTCTGATGATATACGGCCCAGCGTATTTCCAATTTTAGTATTTCGATAGACTTCCTGCAAGTCATCATAAGACATACTCCACATTGTAACTTTCGTCAGTGTTTCTAATTCATATAAAGAAGGTTTTCGAGTTAAAAAGGAATCATATGCACTCACAAATTCATTATCAAAACAAAACCCAAAAGTTACTTCCTTATCTTCTTCCTTCGGAATTAAAAAACGAACAATTCCACTCGAAATAAAAGAAATATGGTTTTCGATTTCATTAATATTTAAAATCTTTATTCGTTTTTTAACGGTTCTTTTCTCTAATTTTGATGTAAAAAAATTCCAATCACTATCTTCTATTGCAATTGTTTTTTCTAAATATTTTCTAATATTGTCCATTTACAAACTTCTCTCAATAATACTTTGAACTACATCAAGATTTAATAAGGTTGATATATTGCCCAAATATACATTTCATTGTGTGCTACTTTACCTAAAATAACATCGTTTTTACATGACAAACTAATATATAGTTCTATTTCATGAAATAACTATTCAGGTGTAAATTTAGTAATTATTTTTATATAAAAACGATACTAAATTAGTCATATTTACACAAATTGATTCAATAGAAACCTTTATAATACTTATATTTACAATAAATAAACTATTATAAAGTGAAGAATTCCTACCATGTAAAAGTTAACAACAATTTCGATTTTGAGATTGACAAACAATCTGTTTTAAAACTAGATTCCTTACAAGTTTCAGATTCAGAATTTCATGTTTTACACAACAACTACTCCTATAAGACTGAGATTACCGAAGCTAATTTTAATCAAAAATCATACACAGTAAAAGTGAATAGCAATACTTATATTGTAACTATTTTTAACGAGTTAGATTTATTAATTAAAGAGATGGGATTTGAAATCGATAGAACAAAAGAAGTAAAAGAAATTAAAGCTCCAATGCCAGGATTAATATTAGATATTAGTGTAGAAATTGGTCAAGAAGTTAAAGAAGATGGTGCTCTTTTAATTTTAGAAGCTATGAAAATGGAAAACGTTTTAATCTCACCAAGAGATGGTATTATAAAATCTATTTCGGTTAGCAAAGGTGATACTGTAGAAAAAAACCAACTCTTAATTGAATTTGAATAGAAAACTAATTTCCTGCAAGAGCTTGTACTGAACTTGATTCAGTATCTAAACCTTGTTGATATAAAAATAAGATTTCTGTCTTCACGGAAATCAAAAATAAAACTTTTGAATGAAAAAACTTTTAATAGCCAACAGAGGTGAAATTGCCATTCGTGTAATGCGAACCGCAAAAAAAATGGGAATAAAAACCGTTGCCGTTTACTCTACTGCAGATAGAAATTCACCTCATGTTAGGTTTGCAGACGAAGCTGTATTAATAGGTGAAGCGCCTTCTAATCAATCTTATTTATTAGGTAATAAAATTATTGATGTTGCTAAAAAATTAAAAGTAGATGCTATCCACCCAGGCTATGGCTTTTTGTCTGAAAATGCTGATTTTGCTGAATCCTGTGAAAACAATAACATCCTTTTTATTGGCCCCAAATCTAACGCTATTAGAATTATGGGAAGTAAACTTGCAGCAAAGGAAGCTGTAAAAGCATACAATATTCCTATGGTTCCTGGAACAGATGAAGCCATTACTGATATTAGCGAAGCAAAAAAAATAGCAAAAAAAATCGGATTTCCAATTCTTATTAAAGCTTCTGCTGGTGGCGGTGGAAAAGGAATGCGTGTGGTAGAAAATGAAGCGGAATTTGAATCGCAAATGAATCGAGCTATTAGCGAAGCTACTTCTGCGTTTGGTGATGGATCTGTTTTTATAGAAAAATATGTAACCTCACCTAGACATATTGAAATTCAAATTATGGCAGACGCACATGGTAACGTGGTGCATCTTTTTGAACGCGAATGCAGCATACAACGTCGTCATCAAAAAGTAATTGAAGAGGCTCCCTCATCAGTTTTAACTCCAAAATTACGCGCAATAATGGGCGACGCTGCTATTAAAGTAGCAAAATCTTGTGATTATATTGGTGCCGGTACTGTAGAGTTTTTGTTGGATGAAGCTCATAATTTCTATTTTTTAGAAATGAATACACGCTTGCAAGTAGAACATCCTGTATCTGAATTGATTACTGGAACAGATTTGGTAGAATTACAAATTCGTGTGGCTCGCGGTGAAGTGTTACCGATACAACAAGAAAATTTAAAAATAATTGGACACGCTTTAGAGTTACGTGTCTATGCTGAAGATCCTTTAAATGATTTTTTACCAAGTGTAGGTAATTTAGAAGTTTACAAAATCCCTGAAGGTAAAAACATTCGTGTGGATAACGGTTTTGAAGAAGGAATGGATATTCCCATATATTACGACCCAATGTTATCTAAATTAATAACGTACGGAAAAACACGAGAAGAAGCTATTGAGTTAATGATTATTGCAATTCAAAATTATCATATAGAAGGGATTCAAACCACCTTACCTTTTGGAAGTTTTGTCTTTGAGCACGATGCATTCCGTTCAGGAAAATTCGATACGCATTTTGTTAAAAAATACTATTCTCCAGAAGCTTTAAAAAATAAGCAGAAAGAAGAAGCTAAAATTGCTGCACTTATTGCGGTAAAACAATATATAGAAGATCAGAAATTAGTACGATTACCTACAAAATAGTTTTCAGTCCCAGTATTCAGTAAACGACCAAACTATAAACAAAATAAACAAGCAACCTATGGAATCCAAAATAAAGAACCTTAACGAAAAACTTGCACTAGCCTATTTAGGTGGTGGTCAAATAAGAATTGACAAGCAACATCAAAAGAAAAAATTAACAGCAAGAGAGCGAGTGAT
>JBLHOD010000157.1:0-4133 GCA_047622545.1 Polaribacter sp.
TCATTACTCATAAATCAAATAGTTTGATCTTATTTTTTTAAATTTTGACAACCCTTTTTGCCAAGATTTTCTAATTTCTTTAGCGGTTAAACCTTGCTCTATTTGCTTTTGAAGTTTTGTGTTTCCAGCATGAATAGTAAAGGTTTTTCCAAAGAATTTTTCTGTTTTTGGAGTTTTTTGATACGCATCAATTAACCATTCTAAGTTAACAGAACTTAGTTTTTCCGTATTACTTAAATCTACACCATAACAAAGTTTACCTTCATGCTTTGGATATTTAGAGCCGAAATTTGGTTTTGGAGTATAACTAAAATTACTTTTAGTGAAAAAGGGTGCTCCATATCTTTGAAACTGAAATTCAGTTCCTCTTCCTGCATTAATAATTGTTCCTTCAAAAAAACCTAAACTTGGATACAAGTTTATAGATATATCATTTGGTAAATTTGGTGATGGTCTTATCGTTAAACTATACTCTGAATTATGAGTGTAATTTTCTAACGGAACTATAGTTAGATCACATTGAATTCCATTTTTCAACCACTTTTCGCCATTAATCATTTGTCCATATTCGCCAATAGTCATTCCGTAAACAAGAGGAACTTTATGCATTCCAACAAAACTTTTATGTTCTAATTCTAAAACAGGTCCATCAACATAATGTCCATTTGGATTTGGTCTATCTAAAAGAATTACAGGGATTCCATTTTCTGCACAAGCTTCCATCACATAATGCAAAGAAGAAATATAGGTGTAAAATCGCGCGCCAACATCTTGAATATCAAAAACAACAACATCAATTCCTTTTAATTGTTCTGCTGAAGGTTTTTTGCTTTTTCCATGTAAAGAAAAAATAGCTAAACCTGTTTTAGTGTCGAAGCCATCTTTAACCATTTCACCTGCATCTGCTTTTCCTCTAAAACCATGTTCTGGAGCAAATACTTTTTTTACCTTAATGTTTAATGAAAGCAAACTATCTACTAAATGAGTTTTATTAATTGTTGATGTTTGGTTTGCTACAATAGCAATATTTTTTCCTTTTAATAAATTTAAATAGAGTTCTGTTTGCTGAGCAGCGACTTTAATTTCTGTAGAATTTTGAGCACAAGAAGTCAAACTAAAACTAATGCATAAGAATAAGATTAAATATGTACTTTTGAAACGAACTAATGGAATCATAAAATTGAATTACGAGTTATTTATAGCTAAACGTATTATTGCTGGTAAAGAGTATAAAAATAGCATTTCCTCGCCAATAATAAAAATTGCAATCACTGCAATTGCATTAGGAATTATTATTATGATGATTGCTATTGCAACCGGAAGTGGAATGCAGCATAAAATTAGAGATAAGATCTCTGGTTTTAAGGGACATATTCAAATCACAAATTATGATGATAATAACTCAGAAGTTTCTATAACTCCTATTGATAAGAACCAAGATTTTTATCCTGAATTTAAAAATATTGAAGGGATAAAAAAAGTGCAAATTTTCGCCAATAAAGCAGGCTTAATAAGAACTGAGACCGATTTTGAAGGCATTGTTTTTAAAGGGGTTTCTACAGATTATGATTGGTCATTTTTTACAGAATACTTGATAGAAGGAAAGTTGCCAAACTTTAATCAATCTAGGGTTAGAGATGTTTTATTGTCTCAAACGTTGGTAAATAGATTGAAATTAAAACTGAATGATACCATTAATGTATTTTTCTTAAAATCAACCAAAAATAAATTACCTAGCAGATACAAATTAGTGATTGTTGGTATTTATGATACAGGCTTTAATCAGTTTGATAAAAACATGATGATTGGCGATATTAAAGAAATTCAGCGTTTAAATAAATGGAATGAAAATCAAATTGGAGGTTTTGAAGTGTTGATTGATAATTTTGACGATATAAAACTAAAAGGAGATGAAGTGTATGCAGCAATTGGATCAACTTTAAACAGCAACACCATAGAAGATAATTATCAATTTATTTTTGAATGGATTGAATTGTTTGATAATAATGTGTGGTTTATCATCGGAATTATGATTTTAGTTGCCAGCATTAATATGATAACTGCTTTATTGGTTCTAATATTAGAACGCGTACAAATGGTCGGAATTCTAAAAGCACTTGGAAGTGATAATTGGAGTGTCCGTAAAATATTTTTATACAATGCTAGTTATTTAATTTTAAAGGGATTGCTTTGGGGAAATTTAATAGGAATTACTCTATTAGCTTTACAACAGCAATTTGGTTTTATTACACTAGATCCAACAACATATTATGTTTCTACAGTTCCTATTGATATAAACGTTTTTGCAATTTTAACTTTAAATGGTGGGACTTTAATCTTGTGTTTTTTAATGCTGATAATTCCTTCTTATATCATCACGAAAATAAACCCTTCAAAATCTATTCAATTTGAGTAATGCATAATCCTTTGAAAAAAGGAATGTAGTAGGCAACTCTCTTAAATATTTTGTTTCTTTGCAGAATAAATTAAGTAAATGAAATACGCAAAAAACATATTAGAAACTATTGGTAATACACCTCTAGTACAGTTAAATTCTGTAACAAAAGAAGTTGATGCTTTGGTGTTGGCCAAGGTAGAAACATTTAACCCAGGAAACTCTGTAAAAGATAGAATGGCGGTAAAAATGATTGAAGATGCAGAAGCTGACGGAAGATTACAGCCTGGCGGAACAATCATTGAAGGAACTTCTGGAAATACCGGAATGGGATTAGCATTAGCAGCAATTATAAAAGGCTACAAATGTATTTTTGTTATTTCTGATAAACAATCTAAAGAAAAAATGGATATTTTACGTGCCGTAGGAGCAGAAGTAATTGTGTGTCCAACAAATGTAGAGCCTACAGACCCTCGTTCTTATTATTCAGTTTCTAAACGATTAGGAGCAGAAACTCCAAATTCTTGGTATGTAAATCAATATGATAATCCAAGTAACGCATTAGCGCATTATGAGCAAACTGGACCAGAAATCTGGGAGCAAACTGACGGAAAAATAACTCATTTTGTTGTTGGAGTAGGAACAGGAGGAACCATTTCTGGAATCGGAAAATATTTAAAAGAAAAGAATCCAAATATTAAAATTTGGGGAATTGATACTTATGGTTCTGTATTTAAAAAATATCATGAAACGGGTATTTTTGATGAGAATGAAATTTATCCATACATCACAGAAGGAATTGGAGAAGATATTTTACCAAAAAATGTTGACTTTTCTATTATTGATGGTTTTACAAAAGTAACCGATAAAGATGCTGCAGTTTATACACGTAAAATAGCCAAAGAAGAAGGGATTTTTGTTGGTAATTCTGCTGGTTCTGCAATAAAAGGATTGTTACAATTAAAGGAGCATTTTACAAAAGATGATGTTGTAGTTGTGTTGTTTCATGATCATGGAAGTAGATATGTTGGAAAAATGTTTAATGATGAATGGATGCGTGAACGTGGATTTTTAGAAGAAAAAATTACAACTGCTGCAGATTTAATTAAAAATCATTCAGATGAACCATTGGTTTCTATAAAAACTGAAGAATTGGTTTCGCATGCAATTGAAAGAATGAAAGAATATAAGATTTCTCAAATTCCGGTTGAAGATATCAATGGATTTGTAGGTTCTTTAGATGAAACAGATTTGTTAAGAAGCTATTTACAAGATACAGATATTGCAGATAAACCAATAAAAGAAGTTATGGGAGCTAAGTATCCTGTAGTAAAAATGGCTGCATCAATCGTTGAGGTTTCTAAGTTGATAACAAAAGAAAATCAAGCTGTGCTGGTAGACTTAGAAAACGGAAATTACAGTATTATTACAAAGCACGATATTATTAGTGCTATTTAAAACTAGTAATTAAATATTTTTATCTGGTCCATCTACAATTTGGGAAGCTCTGTTAGTATTATCTATTTTTATGTTACTTCCCATTATTATATTTTTAATAATAAGTCATACTATAATTAAGGATACAAAATTTTATTTGGAAAATATAAATACAAACTTAAGAAATAAGATATTATATTAGTTGATACTGTTTGTTTTATCATTTCTAATTTGTCTGCTAGGTTTCTTTATTATGAGATTAATCTAAAAGAATAATTGTTTGTCATTCCCGAGAAAACGG
>JBLHOD010000158.1:0-4123 GCA_047622545.1 Polaribacter sp.
TAACATTCGTAAATAAGAAGCTGGATCCCGAATCAAGTTCGGGACTAAAGGTTTTTCATTGGTCACACAACAACTACACAACAACACAACGACCATTGTTTAACATTGTTCTAACTGTAATAATATAGTCTGAACTAGAATTAAAAAATTTATGATTCCAAAAGTTTTTAGAGAGGTCATTGACCTAGGTGACGGTAGAGAAATTTCTATCGAAACCGGAAAATTAGCAAAACAAGCTCATGGTAGCGTTGTGGTGCAATCAGGAAAATGTATGTTATTATGTACAGTTGTTTCCAATTACGAACAGAAAGATCTTAATTTTCTACCGTTAACGGTAGATTACAGAGAAAAATTTGCTGCAGCCGGTCGTTATCCTGGAGGTTTCTTCAAAAGAGAAGCAAGACCAAGTGATGGTGAAGTATTAACCATGCGTTTAGTAGATCGTGTATTACGTCCATTATTCCCAAAAGATTATACCGCAGAAACACAAGTGATGATTCAATTAATGTCTCATGATGAAGATGTTATGCCAGATGCAATGGCAGGTTTAGCAGCTTCGGCAGCTATTCAATTATCAGATTTCCCATTTGAATGTCCAATCTCTGAAGCAAGAGTTGGTCGTGTAAATGGCGAATTTGTAATCAACCCAACGCCTGCACAATTATTAGAATCTGATTTAGATATGATGATTGGAGCTTCTGCTGATTCAGTAATGATGGTAGAAGGTGAAATGGATGAGATTTCTGAAGAAGAAATGGCAGATGCCATTAAGTTTGCACACGAAGCGATTAAAGTACAATGTGCTGCTCAAGTTAGATTAGCTGAAGCATTTGGAAAGAAAGAAGTTCGTGAATATGAAGGAGAAAGGCAAGAAGAAGATTTAGCCAAGAAAATTCATGATATGGCTTATGATAAAGTGTATGCTATTGCAAAAGCTGGATCTGCTAAACATGAAAGAACTGCTGCATTTCAACAAATAAAAGAAGATATTAAAGCGACTTTTTCTGAAGAAGAATTAGCAGATTACGGTGGTTTAGTTTCTGATTATTATCGCAAAGCTGAAAAAGCTGCGATTCGAGATTTAACCTTGAATGAAGGTTTACGTTTAGATGGTCGTAAGACTGACGAAATTAGACCAATCTGGTGTGAAGTTGATTATTTACCATCTACGCATGGTTCTGCAATTTTTACACGTGGAGAAACTCAAGCTTTAGCAACGGTAACTTTAGGAACCTCTAGAGATGCTAATCAAATAGATATGCCATCTAAAGAAGGTGAAGAGCGTTTCTATTTACATTATAACTTCCCTCCTTTTTGTACTGGGGAAGCAAGACCAATTCGTGGAACATCTCGTAGAGAAGTTGGACATGGTAACTTAGCGCAACGCGCATTAAAAGGAATGATTCCTGCAGATTGCCCTTACACAGTAAGAGTTGTATCTGAAGTATTAGAATCTAACGGTTCGTCTTCTATGGCAACAGTTTGTTCTGGTACAATGGCACTTATGGATGCTGGTGTGCAAATGAAAAAACCTGTTTCAGGTATCGCAATGGGATTAATTTCTGATGCTGAATCTGGAAAGTATGCTGTATTATCTGATATTTTAGGTGATGAAGATCACTTAGGAGACATGGATTTTAAAGTAACTGGTACTGCAGATGGTATTACTGCTTGTCAAATGGATATTAAAGTAAAAGGTTTATCCTACGAGATTTTAGTGAATGCACTAAAACAAGCTCGTAATGGTCGTTTACATATTTTAGAGAAATTGATTGAGACTATTGCTAAGCCAAATGCAGATGTTAAAGAGCATGCTCCTACAATGGTAACAAGACGTGTTCCTAACGAATTTATTGGAGCCTTAATTGGACCTGGCGGAAAAGTAATTCAAGAAATGCAAAAGGCAACTGAGACTACTATCGTTATTAACGAAGATCCAGTAACTGAAGAAGGTATTGTTGAAATCTTAGGTGTTGGTAAAAAAGGAATCGAAGCTGTAATGGCAAGAATAGATGCTATCCTTTTCAAACCTGAAGTTGGTAGCGTTTACGAAGTAAAAGTAATTAAAATGCTAGATTTTGGAGCTGTTGTAGAATATATGGATGCTCCAGGTAACGAAGTGTTATTGCACGTAAGCGAATTAGCTTGGGAACGTACAGAAAATGTATCTGACGTTGTAAATATGGGAGACGTTTTTGATGTTAAGTATTTTGGACAAGACCCAAGAACTCGCAAAGAGAAAGTATCACGTAAAGCTATTTTACCAAAACCAGAAGGTTATGTAGCAAGACCACCAAGAGAAGATAGTAGAGGTGGTGGACGCGACAACAGAGGTAGAGATAATCGTGGACGTGATAACAGACGTGATGATCGCAAACCAAGAGAAGATAAAAAAGACTAAATTTTAGTTTTTATCGATAGAAAAAGCCTCACAATAATTGTTGTGAGGCTTTTTGTTTTTATTCTAAAATTTTCCTGAATAACTCCCATTTCTCTTGATCACCATTTATTACAATAGTTTTTGAATTCTTAAAAATACTTGTAATTCCACCTATTGCTCCTCCTCCAATTGCTCCAATCAATCCAAAGCCTAAAGCACCTTCAGCAGCTGTATATCCAAATATCCAGGCATCAGGATCAGCAGTTGCAGCACCTAAAATGCCCATTGTGGTTGCTCCAGCTATTGAGCCAATGAGAAAATTATTTCCAACAGATCTTTTTGTTTTTATATAACCAATATCTTTTAATGATATACTCAAATATTCATTACCTCTACTTAATTCAAGAGTTGAATCTGTTACTACAGTTATATAGCCTTTTCCTGTTTTTTTCCCCTCAAAGTTAAATGCCCTCGCAAATAGTTTTTTGTGTTTTACTTCGCTTTGCGAATAGCTGTTTGTTCCAAAAAGTAATACTAAGAACATAACCATTATATTAATTTGATATTTTGTTGTATTCATAATCATTAATATTTAAATTATGATTCAAATCTACTTTGCATTTATTGATAATGATTTACTCGAAATCGAGTAATTATAAATTCATTTTTGCATTATTTGCAATTATTCTTTACTTTATCACTTTAAATTTTGGTAAAATGCAAAAGGAATTTATTAAACTACTCAAGTCAAAAAGCAATAAAAACACATCATTTGCTGAAGAAATAGCTACTATTTTAGATATAGGCTATGATGCTGCTTACAGACGGATCAATTTAAAAACAAACCTTTCACTTGAAGAAACTGTATTACTTGCAAAACATTACAAAGTTTCTTTAAACAAGCTATTTGAAGTAGGAAGCAATAGAACTATTTTAGCAGAAATATCTCCAGAATTACACAATGAAGCAAATCTTGAAGAATATTTTATAGCGTCCAGAAATAATGTCTACCCATTAACAAAACTTAAAAATGCATCTATAGTATATTCAGCAAAAGACATACCTTTATTTCACACATTAAAAGATTCCTATTTATCTAGATATAAAATATACGTATGGTTAAAAGATGTTGACATAAATTTCACAAAAGATAAAACTTCATTTGATGATTATATAAATAGAATTCCGCAAACTTTACTTGAAGTCGCATTTGATTTAGGCAATATTTACAAAAACATAAATATTACAGAAATCTGGAACGATTCTACCATCAATGGCACTTTACAGCAAGTTCAATACTATTTTGAATCTGGTTTACTCTCTCAAGATTTAGCATTAAAAATTTGTGAAGATATAATAGATGTCATAAAACTTATTGAAGATCAAGCCATACAGCAAAGCTTAAGTGGATCAGAAAACAAAGCCATTTATAGTTTATATATGAATGAAATACACACTATGAGTAATACCATTATGGTAAAAACACCAAACAAAAAAGTGTTTTTTACACCTTTTACTGTGTTAAGCTATTTTAAAATAGAGCATCAACCAACCTGTGAAATAATGAGTGAGTTTTTTGAAAAACAGATGCGAAGTTCTAAACTTTTAATTAATGCAGGTGAAAAAGATAGAACCTTATTTTTTAATAAAATGCATCAAAAAATAAATAGCTTGAAACAACTTATTAAAGTAAATCAACCTTATAATTTCTAAAAAATAATTCATTTTACAACCCTAAAAAAA
>JBLHOD010000159.1:0-4117 GCA_047622545.1 Polaribacter sp.
TTTTAGCATCTTCTTCTGTGAAACCTGAAGCAACTAAATCAGCAATTTCTTTTTTGTATTCTTGGTCGAATTTTACATAGTAATTTCCAACTAATTTATCACCTTTTAATCCGGTATTTTCAGGAGTTTCTTTTTGTCCATCTCTCCCATTGGGAGCAAATTTTTGCCAAGCCAACATCGACTTACAAATATGAATTCCTCTATCGTTTATAATTTGAGTTTTATACACTTCTTTTCCTGAAGCTTTCAATATTTCTGAAACGGCATATCCTAATAAATTATTACGAACATGACCTAAATGCAATGGCTTGTTGGTGTTTGGCGAAGAATATTCTACCAATACAGCATCATTATTATTTGATGGTTTTACAAATCCGTAGGTTTCATTATTATAAATAGTATTGAAAGAATCTAAATAGATAGTATCACTAATCACTAAGTTTAAAAAGCCTTTTACTACATTAAAACGTATAACTTCTTGTACATTTTCTGCAATATAATTTCCTAAATCGTTTCCAATCTGAACTGGATTACCTTTTTTGTATCGCAACATCGGAAAAACAACTACAGTAATATCTCCTTCAAATTCTTTACGTGTTGCTTGAAATTCTACAGATGGAATTTCAGCATCATATAAAGTTAAAAATCCTTTTTTTACGGCAGCTTCTATACGATTTTGAATACTCATTGATTTCTTAAAATTGAAGTGCAAAATTACATATTTTATTTCATTTTTTCTTTCATTTTTTAAAGATGAAAATTAGAATGCTTCTTCTTGTTAATAATCTTATTTTTGCAGCTGTATGAAAGACATGAATAAACGTTTATCCGAATTGCCAAAACAGGCAGAAGAAGCAAAAAAAGAGAGTAAAAAATATTTTGCCAATCTAAAAAGAAGAACGCCAAAAAATTTAGATGTTGTCATGCAAGAATTACATGATGCTGAATTTAAAAAAACAGATTGTTTATCATGTGGAAATTGTTGTAAAACTACGAGCCCTATTTTTACTGAAAAAGATGTAGAACGTATTTCTAAACATTTAAGACTGAAAGTTGTTGATTTTAAAAATCAATATTTAAATCGAGATGATGATGATTTTATGGTGTTAAAATCTGCTCCATGCACCTTTTTTGATGAAAAAGATAATTCGTGTTTCATTTATGATGTAAGACCAAAAGCATGTTCAGAATATCCGCATACAAACCGAAAAAAGTTTATTCAAATTACAGATTTAACTCTAAGTAATACAGAAGTTTGTCCTGCTGCATATAATATTGTTGAAGAATTAAAAAAGAAATTGCCTTTAGTGTCAAAAATGAAGAAGAGAAGAAGTTAATTAGCTCTTATTAAGAGCTTGTAGGTTTACCTTTTAGACGCTTTTCTACTTTTTGCTTTATCAAAGTTAATCTCTTCATAAGATCCATAATAGTTGGGTCATTATCTTCTTTAAAGATTTCATTTAAGCCTAATATTAACTCTTTTGCTTCTCTTGAAATGATTATTCTTTGATTTGTTGTTAGTGCCTTTAAACTTGTTTCTTCAAATTTTATAGCTCTTTCTATCACCGTACTCATAACTTATTGAAATTTATATAGTTACTAATCCTAATTTAATTTTTAATAATATGTAGATCTGTTTTTGTTATTTCAAATTTAGTTAGGTCTACTTTATTCTGTAATTCAGTAAACATACAAAATGTTTAATAAAGTTAATCAAAAATAAATCGAAATTTGATATCAAGTTAAAAAAGGACAGAGTTATTTAATTTTCTTATTTTTAGAAAAAATATATTTCCTTGGAAACAATCATAAATTACTTCGATACCATTTCGTCTTTACACAGAAGTTTAATTCTTGTAGGCGGAATTACTTTTTTCTGGATTTTGGAAGGCGCATTACCTTTATTTAAGTTTAATTACAAAAAATTGAAACACGCATTTCCTAATTTATTTTTTACAGGAACAACCATTGTAATTAATTTTACATTGGCTTTTTTATTGTTAAAATCTGCTGATTGGGTTCAATTCAACAATTTCGGAATTATTAATTGGTTGCCAAATATGCCATTGTGGTTGTATGTTGTTTTAGGTGTTTTGTTATTGGATTTTTTCGGCGCGTATTTAGCACATTTTGTAGAACATAAAGTAAGACCGTTGTGGATGATCCATTTAGTGCATCATACAGATCATAAAGTTGATACAACAACAGCAAATAGGCATCATCCGTTAGAAAGTATGATTCGTTTTTCGTTTACATTATTTGGTGTTTTTGTAGTTGGAGCTCCAATTGCAATTGTAATGATTTACCAATCGATGTCGTTAATTTTCACACAGTTTACACACGCAAATTTAAAAATGAATAAAAGCGTTGATAAAGTGTTGAGTTATTTTATTATTTCTCCGGATATGCATAAAGTTCATCACCATAATATGTTGCCTTATACAGATTCTAATTACGGAAACATTTTTTCTATTTGGGATAGAATCTTCGGAACCTATTTGTATTTAGAGCGCGAGAAAATTGTGTATGGAGTTGATACTTTTCCGGATGAAAAAACTAATTCATCTTTAGTAGAATTATTAAAACAACCTTTTCAAGGATATAAGAAACCAACAAATATTCAGTAAAAGTTATTTTTTTTGTCATTCCTGTGAAGGTAGGAATCCATAATCTATCTAATTTTATATAGTAAATTCATAGGTTTATTATAATAAAAGTATAGATTCCCTTTTTCAAGGGAATGACAATAATTTATTACTCAATAAATACATCTTCTAGACTACCTACCAATTCTCTAATTTTTACTTGTGCTAAATTTGTAAGAATTGTAATTACAAGTTCTTTTTCAGGATATATTAATAAAAAAGCAGTTGCTCCAATTCCACCTCCAGAATGGCTATAGCGCAAAGTATTGTTTTTAACGTTTGCTACACCAAATCCTATTCCATAATTAGTTTTTTTACCATTATCTCTTTCTTGAGATGTAACAAATTCAGTAAGGGTGTTTTTAGATACAATAGTTGGAGAAATAATTTCTTCACCAAATAAAATTAAATCTTCTGTAGTAGAAATAAATCCTCCTCCAGCAGCTTTGTATTCATTGCTCACTTTTGGGCCAAGAATTATTTTACCGTTTTCTTTACCAATTTCCCTAATGTAAAAAGCTGTTCTGTTAGGCATTTCTTTATCAACCAATCCAAGAGTTGTATTTTTCATTTTTAATGGATTAAAAACTGTAGAAGCCATGTATTCATTAAAATCTGTTTTAGCTGCATTTTGAACTACAACACTTAACAAATTCCATCCATAAGTACTGTAACTATATTTACCTCCAGGTTTAAATAAAAGAGAATCGTTTTTAAAGATGTCTAATCCTTCTACAATAGACATTTTTTTAATATTAAATAATTCTTTTTCATTATTTGTGTAATCATAATGTCTAATTCCTGCAATATGACCACCAAGTTGTTTCAAAGTAAAATCGTATTTCTTTTTAGGGAAGTCAGGAACGTAGACATATAAACTAGCACTTAGATCTAATTTTTCTTCTTCAACTAATTTTGCCATTGCCAATGCAGTTAGTGTTTTAGAAATACTTGCAACTCTAAATTGTGTGGTACTTGGATCTACTTTTTTCTTTGTAGCAACATCTGCATATCCAAATCCTTTAGACCAAATCATTTTTCCTTTTTGAGAAACAGAAATTGACATTCCTGGAATTTGTTGATCGATTAAAAACTGCTCTGCTGCAACGTTTGCTTTGTCAATTTTTTGTTGTGTTGCAGAATCGGTTGTATTACAAGAAATAAATAATACAAATGCAAATAAAAGTAATGCTGATTTTTTCATGATGATAATATTTGGATTATGAATATTGTAAATGTAATAATAGTTAATTAAAAAACCTTTTATCGTTTAAGAAAACCAACTAAAATGTAAAGAACTTAGTTTGTTTTATATTCATTGTAAGAATTCCCTCCATTTTCCTTATCATTACTCATAAATCAAATAGTTTGATCTTATTTTTTTAAATTTTGACAACCCTTTTTGCCAAGATTTTCTAATTTCTTTAGCGGTTAAACCTTGCTCTATTTGCTTTTGAAGTTTTGTGTTTCCA
>JBLHOD010000160.1:0-4102 GCA_047622545.1 Polaribacter sp.
CATAGGTGTTTGCTAATTGAAACAATCCATCGTCTTGTAAATTGGTAAACTCGTAGTTGGTAACTAAATCATTAAGATTGTTAATTTTTTTAGAATTATCGCCTAAAAAACCAAAACTAATTGCTTTTTGATATACTGCATAATCAGATCCAACGCCTAAATTATTTATTACTTTATCGTAGGCTAAAATTGCATTTGAGTAATTCTTAGTTACAAAATAACAATCTGCTAAACGGATATTTGCATCATCTAATAAAGGATTATCTTCATTGGTGTTTCTAATAAAACTACTGAATAAATTTGCTGCTTTTGTATATCTTTTCAACTTAAAATGACTGTAAGCAATATTATAATCGATCGTTTTATAGGCATCAATTTGAGATGCACCAGAAGATTTTTTGAAGCTTGTAAACCCGTTTAATGATTTTTGGAAATTAGACAATTGAAAATCTGTTTCTGCTTTCCAATACAAAGCCGAAACTTTTATTTTGTTGTCAGAAGAAGATGTAGCTTCTGAAAAATAGGGATACGCTTCTTGTAATTTTTTAAGATTAAACAATTGAACTCCTCTGTAATAAGATACATTTTTGGTTAATTCTCTGTTTTCTTTACTTTTCCTTTTTGCTAAATAATCTAAAGCTCCTTTATAATCTTGTTGATATAAATATGAAGTTACCACCAATTTATTTATTTCTTGATAAAAAGGCGATTTCGGATACGCAGTTAAAAAATCTTGCAAAACATCTGCAACACTTTTGTATGGATTTCCTTGTTCGTAACTTAATTTGGCATAATTTAAAAAAGCATCTTCTTTAATTTTTGCATCAAAATCCATTTCACTGGCGCTTTTAAAAGCATTTAAAGCTTCAGGTTTTCTTTCTAAATATAAATAACATTCTGCTAAATGATAATAAGCGTTTTGTGAAACACTGTTTTTATCGCCGATAATTTTGTTAAAGTTTTTTACCGCGTTTTCAAAATCGTTTTGTTTGTAATACGCGTATCCTAATTGATAATAATCGGTATTATTCCATTTGCCACGTTTTCCTTTATATGCTTCTAAATAAGGTAATGCTTCTTTATATTTTTTTAAGTTGAAATAACTTTCTCCTACAATTTTAGAAATGTCAGAAATTTCTTTTTGCTTAGGATCTTGTAATAATTTTTCTCCTATTTCTATACATTTTTCAAATCGACGATCTTTAAAACTAATGTCTAATAAGTAATAAGTTGCCTCACTTGTATAAGAAGCTTGTTTTGCAATTTCTGTTAAATGTATTTCTGCAGTTTCGTAATCTGCTTGTTTATAGGCAATAAATCCGTAGTAATATCTAGAATCATTTCCATAACGAGCATCATTAATTAAAGGGAAAAACTTGTTTCTTGCCAATTTTAAATTTCCTGTGGATAACATGGCGTAACCCATTTTAAAATCTAATTCTTTTTTATTTTCTGTTGATAATACATTTCTGTTAACTTTAGAATACCATTTTAAAGCATAAGAAGCTTTTTTATTTGCAAAATAGTAATTGCCAACATTTAAAAAGGCTTTCTCTTTTTTGTTGCTATTTGGATTGTTTTCTACAAAACTCAATACCATTTTATCGGCTTCAACCTGATTCAATTTTATAGCGCACATGGCGGTATAATATTCAGAATCTGATTTTAACGCAGAAGTGCTTGTGTTTTTTAAAGCAACTTCTTTAAACGTTTTTTGAGCAGCAGCATACGCTTTGTTGTTATACAATGTAATAGCATTGTTGTAAGCAGCTAAACTATTTGTGTCCATTTCTGTTTGCTGAGCAGAAATTACACTAGAACTTAAGGCTATTAAAACTAATAAAGCGAATTTTTTAAAAAAGCGAATATTCATTTTTCTTGAAGGGTTTTTTGGCTATTTGAAAGCTATAACGCAGTTTTTATTATTTTGTTGGATGCAAATTCAAAAAAACAAATGTTTATATAAAAATCAAAGGTATAAATTGTTGAAGATTAATTCTCTTAATATTTCTTTAAACTGACAAGAAAATTATAAGTTTGTAGAAACTACTTTTTTATGACTGATACAATTCTATATTTAGAAAACGCAGATATTTATCAAAGAGATAATTTGGTGCTTTCTAAAGTCAATTTAAAAATTAAAAAAGGAGAGTTTTTTTACTTAATAGGTAAAACCGGAAGCGGTAAAAGTAGTTTGATGAAAACCTTGTATGGCGATTTACATTTAAAAAATGGAAAAGGAACAGTTGTAGATTTTGATTTAAACAAACTAAAAGAAAAAGAGATTCCTTTTTTGCGTAGAAAAATCGGAATTGTATTTCAAGATTTTAAATTGTTAAATGATAGAACTGTTTTCGATAATTTATTATTTGTCTTAAAAGCAACAGGCTGGAAAGACAAAGAAAAAATGACTGCAAAAATTCATGAAGTCCTAGAAAAGGTTGACATGAAAACCAAAGATTACAAAAAACCTTTCGAGCTTTCTGGCGGCGAACAACAACGTGTTGCTATCGCAAGAGCATTGTTAAACGATCCAGATTTAATTTTAGCAGATGAGCCAACCGGAAATTTAGATCCAAAAACTTCGTTAGAAGTAATGGAGTTGTTAAACGGAATTCATAAAAGCGGAAAATCTGTTTTAATGGCAACCCATGATTATGCTTTGATTGTAAAGTTTAAACGAAAAACAATTAAGTGCGAAGGCGGAGAATTGTTTGAAGTTGTGCAACAAGCAATCATATAATACAACTCTATTAAATGTTGAACTCAAAAAAGAAAATTTTTGTGGCCGTAACAAATGATATTTCTACGGATCAGCGAGTTCATAAAATTTCTAATTATTTAGTCAGTAACGATTTTGATGTTTTAGTCTATGGAAGAGTCTTGCCAACTACTTTTTTTGTAAAAAGAGATTACAAAATCAAACGTAAAAAGCATTTCTTTAATCATAACTTTTTGTTTTATGCAGAATATAATTTTCGATTATTTTTTCTGTTATTATTTTACAAATGCGATTACATTTTAGCTAACGATTTAGATACATTACCAGCTTGTTTTATAGCAAGTAAGTTTAAAAAAGCTGAATTGGTGTATGATAGTCATGAGTTGTTTTCTGAAGGGCCAGAATTACAAGGAAGAAATTTTGTAAAAGGTTTTTGGAAATTATTAGAGCGTTTTTTTCTGCCAAGAATCAAAAAATCATATACGGTAAGTCAATCAATTGCCGATTATTATAACAAAAAATACACTGCTAATTTTGGTGTTATCAAAAACGTTCCGCTTTTAGAGAAAGAAATTGTAAAGATGAATGCAAAATTTCCAACCAATCATAAAACTGTTTTGTATCAAGGAGTTTTAAATCCTGGAAGAGGAATAAAACCAATGATAAAAGCGTTGCATTTTTTAGACGAAATTGATTTGGTGATTATTGGTTACGGAAAAGTTGAAGCAGAATTACGTCAATTTGTAAAAGAGGAATTGTTAGAAAATAGAGTTCATTTTTTAGGAAGAATTCCACATAAAGAATTACCTAATTACACAAAGTTGGCAACCATAGGAATGGTTTTAGAAGAGCCATTAGGATTAAGTTTCAAATATTCCTTACCAAACAAATTGTTTGATTATATACATTCGGAATTGCCAATAATTTGCGGCAATTTACCTGAAATAAAAAAGGTTGTAGAAACACATCATGTTGGAGTAGTAGCTGAAGATTATTCGCCAGAAACAATTGCAAAAACAATTCATAATCTTATTGAAGATAAAGAACTATACGATCAAATAAAATTGAATCAACAAAAAGTAAAAAAAGAATTTTGTTGGGAAAACGAACAACAATTATTAGATAATTATTTTAACTAAACGATATCGAAAAGACAATTTCCATAATAATTCCAACTCATAACAATCTTCATCATTTAAAAGATTGTGTTGCTAGTATTCAACAACAAATAGATATAGATTTTGATGTTTGGATTGTTGATGGAGAATCTACTGACGGAACAAAAGAATACTTACAAACATTACAAGCACCATTTCATTTTATTTCAGAAAAAGATAATGGAATTTATGATGCCATGAATAAAGGAATTTCTTTATCAAA
>JBLHOD010000161.1:0-4093 GCA_047622545.1 Polaribacter sp.
TTTTAGCCTATTAATTTTCGGACTCAGTTTAATTATTTTGTATGCTGCTTCTACACTTTATCATTCAGCAACCAAACCAAAATTAAGAAGACGACTAAACATCTTTGATCATGCGGCAATTTATGTTTTAATTGCAGGAACGTATACACCTTTTACAATTATCACTTTAGAAGGAGAAACAGGTTGGATTATTTTTGGATTAACATGGTTGTTTGCCTTAACAGGAATTATTTTAAAATTATTTTTTACAGGGAAATTTGATAAACTATCAACTACCATGTATGTTTTAATGGGTTGGCAAATAGTTTTTGTAATTAATCCTTTGCTGGAGAATTTATCAGAACAAGGATTATTTTGGTTATTTGCTGGAGGTGTTTTTTATACAGTTGGAGCAGTACTTTATTCAATAAAAA
This sequence comes from Polaribacter sp., assembly GCA_047622545.1. Lineage (GTDB taxonomy): Bacteria > Bacteroidota > Bacteroidia > Flavobacteriales > Flavobacteriaceae > Polaribacter. Next base: position 414 of record JBLHOD010000161.1, read on the forward strand.
AGATTCCTTACAACCACGCAATTTTCCATTTTTTTGTTTTAGCAGGAAGTTTATCTCATTTTATTTCAATTTATTTTTATATTTAATTTATTTTTTTTGATGTTTTTTTAGAAAAAACTTAAAAAAAAGAGAAACTAATGAGTAGAAAATTAGAAAACAATAATTGTTTTTGAAATAAGTGTAGTTATTTGTTATTCAGTAAAAAACGGTTTATTTTTGTCGTCTTAAGTGACAAAACAATATTTTATTTTTTTTGCGTTTAAGGTAAATAAATCTTATTTAGGGGATAGGTTTATTAAATTTCCTCGAGCTTTTGTTCGAGGTTTTTTTATGCCCAAAAACGATAAGGAGATTTACTCAATGAAGAATTGTAATATTTTATTTTTCCAGTAATTTCTTCTCCTAACCAGTCTGGTTTTGAAAATTTTTCATCTTCTTTTGTTAATTCAATTTCTGCAACTATTAAACCAGAATTTACGTCAAGAAACTCATCAACTTCAAAAATATGATTGTTCTCTTCGATATAATATCGGTGTTTTTCTATCGCAGTTTTTTCGGTTAAAAGCATTAATTTTTCAGCCTCTAAAACAGAAATTTCCTTTTCCCATTCAAAACGAATAGTTCCAGCTATATTTGATTTTCCTTTAATTGTTATAAACGCAGCATCTTCTATAATTCTAACACGAACAGTTCTTTCTTTATCAGAATTTAAAAATCCTTGTTTAATGTGCTTTTTTTTAAACGCTTTTAATTTAAAAGAATCGTTTTTTACTAAAAATTTTCTTTCTATTTCTAGATTCATTTATTTGCTGTTAATATTTGTACTAATGTATTGCTTTTTATCGTTATTGTTACAATTATTAGATATCTTTGGATATATAAAAAACGCTTCTATATGAAGAAATGCTTATTGTTTTTTTTACTATTAACTCCTTTTTTTTCATTTTCTCAAACAGATTACAGCAGTCGTTGGGAAGATTTCTTTTCTTACAATAGTGTTAAGGATTTTATTACTGTAGATAACAATATTTATGCACTTACAGACAACGCTGTTTTTATGTATGATATAAATTCTAAAGAAACACAAAAGCTATCTTCTATAAATGGTCTTTCTGGAGAAACCACTTCTGCAATTCACTTTAATACCTCTAACAGAAGGTTAGTAATTGGTTATGAAACAGGTTTGATAGAGATTTTAAATGAAGACGGAACAATTAAAATTTCTGCAGATATTGTTAACTTTAATCAATCTGGAGAAAAACGAATTAATCATATTTCCGAATTTAATAACAAACTATATATTTCTACACCTTTTGCAATCGTTGTTTATGATATTGATAAACTAGAATTTGGTGACACGTATTTTATTGGGGAAAACTCTACCTCGGTAAGAATTAATCAAACATTAATTGCAAACAATCAAATTTATGCAGCAACAGAAAACGGAATTTATGTTGCAAGTTTATCAAATCCAAACTTGATAGATTTTAATAATTGGCCGCTTTTATTTACAGGTAATTATTCAAACATCATCCGATTTAATGCATTAATTTACGCATCAATTGGCAATGATTTAATTAAAATAAACGGATCCAATTCAACCGTAGAAAAAACATTTCCAAACAGAATTAAAAGGCTAAAAAGCAACGGACAAAACTTAATTATTACATCAGAATTAGAGGCAACGGTTTTAAACACAAGTTTAACACAGGTTTATAAAAGCTCACAAACAGCTAATTATAATTTCACCTTAAATAACGCATCTTCATTTGGCAATGATTTATTCTTAGCAACCAATGAATACGGTATTTTACAAACCCCTTTTTCTAGCAATCAATCTTTTACAGAAATTCACCCAAAAGGACCACTTTCTAATAGTGTTTTTTCTATGGATGCTTTAAATAAAAATATTTGGTTTGTGTATGGTGGTTATAACTCGGCGTATGTTCCAACAGAAAACTTAAAAGGATTTAGTCATTATAATGGATCGGAATGGAAAAACACCGCATTTACAACTGCTTTTCCTATGTACGATTTGGTACATGTAACAATAGACCCAAATCATGATAATAGAGCTTTTATAAGTTCTTTTTCTGATACAAATTCCGGGAATATTTTGTCTGGCGGCGGATTGTTAGAGGTTGTCGATGATCAAATAATTAATTTTTACAACTCAAAAAATAGTCCTTTAGAAGATCTTTTTCCGAATGATCCAAACAGAATAACAACAAGAATTAACGGAACAACTTTCGATAATCAAGGAGATCTTTGGGTTACTGATGTTCTTGCGACAAACAAGCTTAAAAAACTTTCTTCTGGAGGAGTTTGGCAGTCGTTTGACATAAGAAGCGTCCAAACGAACAAAGCAGAAGAACTAAATACCGTTAAAGTCGATAAATCGAATAGTTTATGGATTGGTACAAGAAGAAACGGCGCTTATGTGTTTAATCAAACAGGAGATAGAAAAAGAGCATTAACGACAGAACCAACAAAAGGAAATTTACCGCATGCAAATGTTAGAACAATTGCTGTAGATAGAAATAATAAAATTTGGCTAGGAACACAATCTGGATTAGCTGTATTTTATAATGCAAATGGTCTTTTTGAAGCATCAATTTACGATGCAGAACCGATTATTATTTTAGATGACGGAATTCCTAAAAAGCTCTTAGGAAACCAAACAATTAATTCGATTGCTATTGACGGAGCAGATAATAAATGGTTTGGAACTGATAATGGCGGAGTTTTATATACAAATCCAAGTGGACAAAAAACGTTGGCTAGTTTTAACAAAGACAATTCTCCTTTACCATCCAATAAAATATTAAATATTAGTGTAGATATTACCAACGGTAAAGTATATTTTGCCACGGATAAAGGAGTTGTAGCTTACAATAGTAAAGTTGCAAGTTTTGGAGAAACTTTAGAAGAAGTGTATGCATATCCAAATCCTGCGTTAAAAAACCATCAAATAATTACCATTGATGGGAGAAACGGAAATCATTTACCAAAAGGAACAAATGTTAAAATTTTAGATGTTGCAGGCAATTTAGTTTACGAAACAAATGTTGTAGAAGGACAGGAAATTCAAGGAGGAAAAGTAGTTTGGAACAAAACGAATTTAGCAGGTCAAAAAGTGGCTTCCGGTATTTATATTGTATTGCTCTCAAATGACGATGCATCTGAAACAACATCTACTAAAATTGCAATCATAAATTAATGGCGCTGATTAAAACAAAAGCAATTGTGTTGAGTTCTTTAAAATACGGAGACACAAGTTTAATTGTTAGATGTTTTACATTAGAAGACGGCTTAAAATCTTATTTATTAAAAGGGGTTTTAAGTCCTAAAAAAGGAAAAATAAAAGCAGCATATTTTCAGCCATTAACTCAATTAAATATTGAGGCAAATCACAATAAAAAAGGAAATCTAAATAGCATTAGAGAAGTTCATGTTGTAAATCCGTATACCAATATTTACACGAATATTTTTAAACAAACAATTGTGTTATTTTTGTCAGAAATATTAAGCAGCACAATACAAGAAGAAGAATCAAATGAGTCGCTTTTTTCTTTTTTAGAAACTTCATTTATTTGGTTAGATACAAATGACAAAACGTCAAACTTTCATTTACTTTTTTTATTAAACTTAACAAAGTTTTTAGGCTTCTACCCAAACAC
>JBLHOD010000162.1:0-4030 GCA_047622545.1 Polaribacter sp.
AATCATGTTTCACAAAAAGAACTGGCAACACATTTACAAGAAGCAAACCTTTGTGTTTCATTTAGCAATTATGAAACTTTCGGAATTGTAATGCCTGAAGCAATTTCATGCGGAACTTTTGTAATATCAACAAATACAGGCATTCTAAATGAATTAAAACCTCAAAATTTCTTTTCGATTATTCCTGTAAAAGACCTAAAGGCTTTGGTTACAGAAATTTCGAAACAATATAAGAACCCGACACAACTCAATACAGAAAAAATGCATTCATATATAGAAACTAAATTTAGTCAAGAAGTTATTTCTGATGCATTTTCTAATTTATATTATAAAATAATAAACGAAAATTCTTGAATTTATTAAAAAATTACATACAAAATTTTATTTCTAGATCTGGTAATTACATTTTATCAGCGTCAATAATTTCTAGGCTTTTTTCTTTTGTTGCTTCTTGGATTGCGCTGCAATTAATTCCCAATAAAGAACTTGGAATTGTACTCTTCGCGTATAACATTATCGTTTTTATCATTCCGTTTGGCGGTTTTGGATTGCATCAAAGTTTATTAAGATATGGTTCCTTATTAAAAACCAAGGAAGAGAAAAACAGCTTGTTTAGATATACTTTTTTTAAAGGAATCTGGACTACATTCATATTGATTCTTATTCTTCTTTTAGTAAGTATTTTTATTGATTTTAAATTTGAAAACACAAAATATTATCTCGCTTTTTTATCACTAACATTAATTCCGACGTATCTCTTTGAGTTGATCAAAATTCAGTTTAGACTTCAACATAAAAACAAATTATTTGCATTTACAGAAATAATTTTCACTTCAATTTTAACTATTTCTGTCTTGATTTTAAGTTATTACTTTAAAGAAAAAGGATATGCAATAGCGTTAGTTTTAACACCTACTCTTTCGGTTTTATTTTTTATTAAAAAATTTAAATCTGATTTACTATTCAAAGAAAAAATAACGATCATAAATCGTAAATTTTGGAGTTACGGAATTTTCGCAAGCTTGTCTAATGTAGTCACTCAATTGTTATTTGTAATTGATATTTTGTTGATTGGTCTTTTATTAAATGATGCTGAAATGGTGACCAACTACAAGTACATTTCCTTAATTCCGTTAAGTTTACTGTTTTTGCCAAGAGCTTTTATAAATGCTGATTTTGTTGCCTTTACAGAAAATATTTACAACAAAAAATACATTGTAAAATACATTAAAAGTTACCTATTGCTTTTCACTATTTTAAGCGTTGTTTTTTGTGTTTTCTTCGGATTATTCTCTGCTCTTATTTTAAACCTATTTGATGCAAACTTTACACAATACAAAACTTCTTTTCTAATTTTAATAGTTGGTGTTTCTGGAGTATTAATTTTTAGAGGATTATTTGGCAATTTACTTTCATCAATTGGTAAAGCACATGTAAATTTTTACATCACTTCTGCTGCCTTACTAATAAATGTTTTCAGCAATTATTATATGATTCCTAAATACGGAATAAAAGGCGCAGCAATAACTTCTGCTTCTTTAATGTGGATTACAGGAATTGCTTCGGCAATGCTATTTTGGAAACTTTATAACAACCATTTTTTAAGTAAAAAATAAGTTTCTGGTTTCGCTCCAAAACTTTTAAAAAATGATGCAATTCCAGGGAACTGAGAACCTTCAAAATCAAGAATTCGATTTGTATTTGAGTATTCTTTAATTACATCGTTTAACAACAAACTTGCAACTTGTTTTTCTTTTCCGATTTTAGATACTGCAGAAAATAAGTAAATTATTCTTTGTGAATCTAACATAAAAGTAGCGCCTCCAATTAATTCATTATTAATTTTCACCCCAACAATTTTTACTTTCTTTTTGCTTTTTAAAACCTCAACTAATTTTGCAAGTTTTATATATTCACTTTCTGCAATTTCTTTAAAAGAATAGTGTTTCTTGGATAACAGCAACAATTCAGCAAAAGAAATTTCTTCAATACGACATTGTTGTTTTAAACCTTGCTGAATTGCATATTTTCTTCCTTTAGAAAAACCTTTGTAAAGAATTTCAGACTCTTTATCTAATGATAAAATATAATTGCTTTTTTTAATGATATTTTCTTTAGAAAAATTGTTTTCTGAATTAAATTGCAATGCAATTTTCAAAAACTTTCTAGGAATACTTTTTAAAAAACATTGAATTGTAGTTTCAGAGATTTCTTGCTCAGAAAAAACACCTAATTGTTGTGTGAAAAATGGTTGTGAAATATATGAAATTCCATATGTTTTCTGAAAAGGCAATGGCATTACAGCTTCATAATCATCCAGAACTAAAACGCTCCAATTATTTGAAACAACATCTAAATACCAAGAATACGCATAAATTCTACTTTGTAAAGATTTTAAAATACAGTTATTGTATTTTTCTTCATTAATTTGATTTCTTTTTACAAGATGAATCATATTAATCAGTAGCAATTTTTAACATAGATTCATAGACTTTACTCCAACCTTTCCAACGCAAATAATTACTTAAACTTTCGTTATGAAACAGCGTAACAAAGGTTCCGTTTACTGCTTTTACTTCATTCTTCAATTCTCTAATTTTACCCAAAGATTGTCTTGGTGTTAACTCCATATAATCATTCAGAGTTGTGTCCATAAGCGCAAAGGGAACAATTTTTAATGGCGTTTGAATTTCGAAATCTAAATCATAAAAATAAAATGGTGTACACGTACTTGCTCTAAAACCTACATGACCTGCATAGCCCATAGAATGATCTTCTTTTATTTCTAAATCGATTAATTTCTGATATGTTTCTGGCAAGCTAAATCGCAAATAATGTTGTCTAGATTTCTCCATTGGCATATTTGTAATTGATTCTAATCGTTCTTTTTCTTTCTTTAAAATAGTTTCATCTTTCATAGAAAAATAAGATGGATGTAAACCAACTTTCGCATAATCTCCTATCGATTTAATAAGCAATTTAAATTTGTTTTTAGAAGGAGAAACATTCGTGTCAAAAGTGGTATAATCTGCAACTAAAAAAAAGAATATTGTAGTTGTTTTGTATTGCTCTTTTAAACTTAAAATTTTATCAAAAGTATTGTATGGGTCTTTTTTAATGTTTGTAATTACTGCAAATCTATCCCAAAAATTTCTGAGTTTAAAAGTGAAAAAATCTTTAATGAAAGCACCAGAAGTTCTAACCAAACTTTTATGCTTATACGCATATGCATTATCAATATCTATGGTAGAAATGTATTTATATGTGCGAGTTGTATAGTTGTAATCTGGAAATTTTTCTTTTAGTTTTTCTAATAATTTATAAGCCCAAATATCTACCAAAGGTTTTTCTAAAAATCGATATTTAAAGGCTAAACTTTGCTCTGCTGTAAAACGTTCATGAACATCTCTAACGTGAGGTAAATATTCTTCGTATCTGCTTAATAAATAAAAGCTTGCTGCGAAAATATCAAACGGAATGATAGATTTTGATCCAGAATTAAAAAAACACGGAGTTTCTTCCCAATGAAAAACATTGATATCTAAATCATTTACACCTTGTTCAAATAACAAATCGTTATTTCTAATAAAAAACTCACTTCCAAGCGGAGCTCTAGAATAGGTCATTTTTAAGCCATTAAAAGCAATAAACTCTTCTATCTTGGTTGTGAAATCAACAGGGATATGTAATACACGTGTAAAAATATGCTTAAAAACATATCGCAATCTTGGTGTTATTTTATGAGTATAAACTAGTATCAATATTTGTGATTTTTTTTCTAATTAAAGCATTTGGCTATCTGCAAAGCTAAAATAATCTTTTTGTGTGATAATTAAATGATCTAGCAGCTTTATATCTAATGTTTGTCCAGCTTCTTTAATTTTCTGAGTTAAGATTTCATCAGATTTACTTGGTGTTAATTTTTCTGAAGGATGATTATGACATACAATAATACCAACAGTTGCCAACTCAACTGCTTTTTTAAACAACAATCTTACATCAACCATTGTGGCTGTTATTCCTCCTTTAC
>JBLHOD010000163.1:0-3992 GCA_047622545.1 Polaribacter sp.
ATGGAGACATGGCAAAAAAAGCTATTCAAACCATGAATGAAGAAGCTAAAACAGGCAAACCATTCTTTAATCATTGGATGACAGTTAGTAATCACAGGCCTTTTACATATCCTGAAGGGAAAATCGACATTCCTGCAACTATAAAATCTCGTGATGGTGGCGTAAAATATACAGATTATGCTTTAAGACAATTTTTTAATAATGCAGCTAAACAACCTTGGTTTAAAAACACAGTTTTCGTAATTGTTTCAGATCATTGTGCTTCTAGTTCTGGAAAAACTGAATTACCAATGGATAAATACAGAATTCCAGCTATGATTTATGCACCAGGATTTATTAAGCCAAAAAACAATAATAAATTGATGTCACAAATCGATTTAATGCCAACGCTTTTTGGTTTATTACATTTTGATTACCAAAGTAAGTTTTACGGACAAGATGTTATGAAAGAAGATTATATACCAAGAGCTTTTATTGCAACGTATCAAGATTTAGGTTTCATAAAAGATAATGTATTGACGATAATTTCTCCTGTAAAAAAAGCGAAACAATTTGCTTTAAAACAACTGAATAATTCAAAACTAAAAGAAGATTATAGAATTTTCTATGAAGAAACCTTAATGACTACAAAACGTCAAGACTTAATCAAAGAATCAACGGCTTATTACCAAACAGCTTCTGATATGTTGACTAAGAAGAAATATGATGTGAAGTAGATTTTTGAGGTTTTAGGTTTTAGGTAATGGGTTATAGTAAGTAAATTTCTATAACCCATTACCTTTTGTTGATAATTATCTTACAGAAATTTGGGTTTTGAATAGGTTTTTTTGTTAGATTTGGAATGAAAATAAGTTAAAGCAATTAGCATAAAAATGAACAATAAAATCAATATTCAACCAAAATATACTGAAAGTCAAATTGAAAAATTTCAAACTGAAGATGATTTTATGGATGCGAGTGTTGAATTACTTAAACAAACAATAGAATTAATTTTTAGAGTTGTTGGAGAAAATTTTTGTGAAGGAAATGAAGGAATGCCAAAAAAAATATCAAAAGATGAAGCTGTTGTAGCTGGTAACTTAACTAGACTTGTAAAATTAAATACTTCTTTTTTAGAAAATATATGCAATGGAAAATCAGAAATTTGCTATATCATAAATAGATGTATAGCTGAAACATGTATAAATTTAAAATATATTTTAATTGAAGGAGAAGAAAGAGTAAAAAGAAATTATATAAAAAACTCTTTAATAACAGAAAAAGAGCTTTGGAAAACAATTATTACTAACATTAAAGAAAATGACGGAGAAGTATTACCAATAGAAGATAGAATGAAAAAATCAATTCAAAATAGTTTTGATAAATCAGATTTTGAAATTGATGACGTAAATAGAAGTTCAAATTGGAAATCATTAAAGGCACGAGCAGAGGTTGTTGCTGGAAAAATGTTTTATGATGTTTATTATGGAATTGCTAGTCATTCAATACATGGAAATTGGCAAGATATTTTGACAAATAATTTAGAAAAAGTTGATGATGGATTTAAGATAAAACTTGATTGGCAAAAGCCTAGACCACAATTATTAGATGGACCAACATATTTAAATCTTGACATTATAACTTTATACAATGAAAAGGAAATACAAAACCTAACTTTAAAAAGACAAATATCTGAAATATGTATTTCTTTAAAAAAATATCATTTAAAAATAGAAGAAACACATGAGAAATGGATGTCAATTAAATAGCTAGTAATAAAGCTTGTTGTCAAGATACATATTCACATTAAAAATCAAAGTTTCCGTTTGATTTACAAAGAGATTCTGAATCAAGTTCATAAAGACAAAGTTGTGGTTAAAACTTCTGCTTTCTAACTACTGAATTCTAAATTATAAAAGTCCATTATACTTACGAACAAACCATTCCGTAGCTAAAGCAATGGCTAATAAAACCAATAACCAAACCCAATCAATTAAAGGAGATTTCTTAACGATTTCTTTTTGAATGGCTTTGTAGTTGTCGTTAGCTAATAAAGAATCAACTAAAGCATCAATATTTGATGGATAAAAGGCTTTTCCGCTGGTGTTTTGAGCTAATTGCTCTAAACGACTTTTGTCAGCGTTTACAAATTGTTTTTCGATTTCAAAATCAAGAATCTCAAACGAACCTGAGTATTTGGTATTGCTATTTTTTTCGGTAACTGTGAAACTGTAATTTCCAGCTTCTAAATTGTCTAAACTTACTTTGTATTCGTTGTTTCCTTTTAAGAAATCGTAGGTATTAAAAGTGTTTTTAGTCTTATTTTGAAGATTGATAGCTAATTTAGCATTTTCATCAAATTCATAGTTCTTATTGAAGAATTGCGCTGTAATTTCAATAGGTTCACCTGAATTATAAAACGATTCGTGAATGACAACCAATGACTTTTTAGCACTATTTGTAGTTAAGAACTGAACGATTTTATCCATAAACGTATCAAATTCAGTGAATTCTTTAGTTTTTACGTGACTTTCAATTCTCCATTTCCAAATGTTTTCTCCTAATAAGTAGGCATTTCTATTTGTACCATTTTCAGAAAAACTCAACATTGGATTTTCAACATCAATTCGATTTATTTTTGAACCTAATAAAACGGAAACATTACTATTTGTTTTCACAGAACCAAATCCATTTTCCAAAGGTGGAAAGTATTCGAAGTTAATGTCCTCTTGTGCAAAAAGATTAAATTGCTCATTATAATTAGCAACATAATTTTCTTTTTGATTGGTCATTTTAAAGGTTAAATCGGTTTGAGATTGATTCATGACAGTAAAATCAGTCGACTTTCCTGTGATAAAAAACGCATTTAAACCTAGTTTTTTAGCTTGACTAATTACTGTTAAAAATTCAGAAGTTGGTTGATAAAATATACAAACATTATATTTTGATAAATCATTAATTCCCTTTGGTTTAAGAATCGTTACTTTACGTTGTTGATTAGCTTCAATACTTCTTTTAATTGCTCCTAAATCTGGATGATTTATCGATGAAATTAAAGCAATTTCTTTTCGTTGGTCTAAAACTTCAACCGCAAAATATTTGTTATTATTGGTTTTGTTCTTTTCGGTTAAATTACTTGAAATAGAAACTTTGTATTTCTTGACACCAATCGAATTTGCATTCAGCAAAGCATTAACTGTTTTTACTTTTTGTTTCGCTGAAAAAGCTATGGTTGACTTAAAAATTGTACTTCCATTTTCTGAAATTGTAACCGTTGCACTAATCGCTTTTTGACCGTTATATTGTGCAAATACTTCAATTGGAAATTTATTCTTTAAAAATGCATATTTATTAACGTTAACTTGATTGATTTTCAAATCTTCCACTTCTGTTGTATCACCAACAATCACTGGAAAAACATTAGCATTCGATTGAAAAGAATAAATGTAATCGCTTCCTTGTGTTTGATTTCCATCAGTAACCAAAATTACTGGAAAAATTGGTGCTTTATACAATTGCTTTATATCTTTGGCAACTTGATCAATTTTAGTTTGTTTTCCTTTGAAATCCAAAGCTTTATCTTGATAAATTTCATTATCAAACAAATAAGTCTGAACTTCAAATTTATCTTTTAGTTTACTATTTTCGCTTAAAGCTTTATAAATTTTGGTTGTATTTTCAGTTGCTTCTAATTCACTGATGGATTGCGAGTTATCAAAGAATATAGGTAAAGGAGTTTTAGAGGTTTCCAACGTTTTTCGAGAAATAATTGGATTAATCAACAACAAAAAAACCGTAAAATAAGAAACAAAACGCAAAAAAGTCAAAAACAAATTCAATTTTGACTTGTTCTTGACTTTATATAAGTATTGATAAAACGACAATGATCCAGCAATTACTACTGACAGAATTAGAAGAAAGATTGTGGTTTTGGTCATATTTTTTTTAGTGTTCAGTGTTCAGATATTAGTATTCAGTTTTGCTCACAGTAAATAACAGCCAACTGTTTTATA